>SCTU01000076.1 GCA_004297315.1 Dehalococcoidia bacterium
TCTTCCGATCTCGGGGGCGCGGCAGTGGCGGTGGTCGTGACTGCGCGTGGCTGGTCGTCGCCGCCGCAGGCCAGCAGCAGGAAGCCGCCCGCCGCATACGACGCCCGCGCGAGAAACGAGCGCCGCGAGATCACTCGCACGGACGAGTCCCCCTCACTTCACCACCGGCTCGAACTTCGGCGAACGGCGTCGCGCCACCGCCGCCGAGGCTGCGTGCGCCCGCTCCGCGAACGGCGCGGGGCGAGACTCGATCCGCGCCTCGGGGGCGTCGTCGCCGTAGCGGTGCCGGAGTGCCGCCGCGATCAGCCAGTCGAGGAGTGCTGGGTTCTTCGGCAGCAACGAGCCGTGGAGATACGTCCCCACGGCGTTGCGGAAGACCGCACCCTCGGTGCCGTCTTCGCCATTGTTGCCGTGCCCGTACTCCACGCGCGCGAACGGCTGCGCCGTCGGGCCGAGGTACGTGCGGCCTCCGTGGTTCTCGAAGCCCACGACCTCCCGCACGCCCTCGACCTCCGCGGTCGCGAGGAGGTCGCCGATGCAGCGCGCCGCACCTGGCCCCGGTGCCAGCGTTGTGACGTCGAAGACCGCCGCGCCGGGGAGTTCAATGCCGGACGCGTCGCGGTACCAGCGCCCGAACAACTGGAAGCCGCCGCACACCGCGAGCATCGCCGTGCCCGCCCCGGCCCAGCCGCGGAGCCGTGGCCCGTGCGCGGCCAGTTCGTCCGCGATCCGGCGCTGCTCTCGGTCCTGACCGCCGCCAATCAGCACAAGGTCGGTGTCGTCCGGTAGCGGGTTGCCGAGGCTGACCGAGACGACCTCGACGCCAATGCCGTGCTCCGCAGCGCGGGCCTTCAGCGCGATCAGGTTCCCGCGGTCGGCGTAGACGTTCATCACGTCGTCGTACAGCGTCACCACGCGGATCGCTCGTCCCGGCGCCGGCGAGGTCATCGTTCCGCCCTCTCCCAGTACGCCGCGACGCCGGCGCGGCGCGCGAGGGCTTCACGCACCTCGATCATCGCCGTGTACGTCGCGACCACATCGAGGCGCGCGCCCTGCGGCGTGTGGCGTAACGCGCTGTCCAGTGCCGCCTCCGTGTCCGGGATCACCGCCGTGGGGTCGATGCCGGCGAGGTGCCAGCGCAGCGCGAAGTCGTCCGCGCGGTCGCCGGAGCACGTCACCGTCACCGGGCGTCCCGCCAGCACCTCGATGTCAGCATCGTAGATCCAGGAGACGTCCTGCCCGTCCTGCACGCCGTCGTTGAGCATCGCGAGCACGTGGAGCGGCTGGCCCTCGGGCGATCCAGCGATCAGCGCGCGCAGTAGTTCGTTCATCCCCGCGGGATTCTTCGCCAGCAGCACGCGCACGGTGCGTCCTTCGACCGCGAAGCGCTCCTGCCGCCCGAAGGCCGGGCCAGCCTCGGCGATCGCACGCGCGATCGTCGCCGCCGGGACGCCGAGGGCATGCGCTGCGGCGGCTGCCGCCAGCACGTTGTAGACGGAGTACAGCCCCGCCATCGGGATATCGATGGCAATCGGCACCCCGTCGATCTCGACTTCTACCCGCGAGCCTTCGGCGCCGAGTTCGATCCGGCGGGCCGAGACCCGCGCGTCCGGACGCCGCTCCCCGCACGAGGTGCAGCGCCAGATGCCCACATGGCCCATGTAGATCGCGTCGTAGGCGAAACGGCCGCCGCAGCGGCAGAACCGCGCGTCCGAGGCGTGTTCGGCCCCCTTGAGTTGCGCGGACGGGTCGTCGATCCCGAAGGTCAGCACCCGCGCCCGGCTCCCTGCCGCCAGCTGCGCGATCGAGGGGTCGTCGGCGTTCAGCACCAGCGTGCAGTCCGGCCCGGCCGACGCCAGCGTGGCGTCCCACCCCTGCCGGACGGAGTCCACCTCGCCATACCGGTCGAGCTGGTCACGGAAGAGGTTGAGGAACACGGCTACTCGCGGGGACAGGCGCGGGAACAGCCGCGCGAGGACGGCCTCGTCCACCTCGAAGAGGCCAACGCGCGACGGGGCCTCCACGATCCGGCCGTCGGCGTCCGCGTCTTCGACATACGCGGCGACGAGTCCTCGTTCGAGGTTCGAGCCTGATGGGTTGGTGAGCGGCTGGACGCCGTGGGCGCGGAGGATCGCCGCGATCAGGTGCGTGGTGGTGGTCTTGCCGTTGGTGCCCGTGACCGTGACCACGCCCTGGCCGGCCTGCTGTGCGAGCCGTTCGAGGAGACTCGGCGCGAGCGTCCCGGCCACGAGGCCCGGCAGCGCCGTGCCGCCGCCCTGGCCGAGCCGGCGCACTACCGTCCCCGCGGCGCGGCCGAGGGCTAGCGCGGCGCGTTCGCGGATGGTGGGACGGCCGCTGGCGATGACCATGCGCTCAGTGTCGCACGGCCGCTGCGCAGCAGCCCGCACGATCCCTTACTTCTGACGCCAGAGCGTCCGGTCGTCCGCCTCGATCCGCTCGACGCGGCCCTCGTCCTCCAGCAGGCGGAGGTGTGCCAGCGTCTCGCCCAGCGCCGACCGCTTCATGAACAGGTTGAAGTCGTCGAACGGGCCGGTGTTCCAGTGGACGTGCTCGCTGATCGCGCGTGCCGAGTTCTCGCCCGGGCCGATCGCCTCGCGGACCTCGTTCAGCCGCTCGTCGTGATGGTGGAGCAGCACGCCGCAGCGGGCCTTCAGGTCGACGATCGTGAACTCGTGCGCCGGGAGTGCGCACCGCGTGTCGAATGACGCGACCTTCTTCAGCGAAGCGCGGAAGTCGGAAAGTGGGCTGCTGCCTTCCTGATCCGCGTGCAGGGAGACGTTCGGGCTGATGTACGGCAGGACGTGGTCGCCCGTGAGCATCACACGGTGGTTCGGCTCGTACATGCACATATGGCCGGGTGTGTGGCCGGGCGTCCAGACCGCCCGCAGCCTCCAACGGTCGAACTCCAGCACCTCGCCGTCCTGCAACTTCACGTCCGGTTCGATCCAGCGCATGCCTCCGGGGCCGCCTGGCCCGCTGCCTCGAGGCGCCCCCGCAGGCTTCTCCGGCGCCGCCTGGCCCGGCTTCACCGCGGGCGAGGTGGGAGCGAGCGCGCCGGCCTCGTGCGCCGCGTCGATGTCCTCCTGCGCGACCCCGTGCCGCACTAACCATCCGTCGGACAGGCGCGTCCAGGCGTCGCCGTCCAGCCAGCGCGTCTGCACCCACTGCCACTCGCGCTCGAGCATGATCACGTCGCAGTCCGGCGACTGCTCCTTGATCCAGGCTGCCATACCGATGTGGTCGGGGTGGGCGTGCGAGATGATCAGCCGCCGGACGTCCTTCGGTGTGTATCCGAGGAC
>SCTU01000077.1 GCA_004297315.1 Dehalococcoidia bacterium
CCGAGTTACGTCCGCAGGATTTTTTCGATGTCGCACTGATGGCCGAACTCGGGCAGCTGAAGAAGGGGATCACCTCGTTCGCAGTCGGTGCGCGCCACGACTTGATCTACCCGTTCGAGGAGCGCCTGGCAGAGGGCGCGGTGGAGGTCGAAGTGCTGGGGCAGGGGTCGCTCGCTGAGCGGATCCGCTGCGCGCGCGCCGGCATCGCCGCGTTCTACACGCCGGTTGGGCCTGGCACCGACGTTGCGAAGGGGAAGGAAGTCCGCGACTTCAATGGCATCCCCCACGTCCTCGAAACGGCGCTGCACGCTGACTTCGCGCTGATCCGGGCATGGAAGGCCGACCGCTACGGCAATCTGATCTACCGGGGACCTCGGACGTTCAACGAGACGATGGCCGGCGCGGCCCGGATCACGATCGCGGAGGTGGACGAGGTCGTCCCGCTGGGCGACCTGAAACCAGACCAGGTCCATACCGCCGGGGTCTACGTACAGCGGGTCGTCGTGCGACCGACCGTACCGGTCACTTCATGGCAGACGCCGCAGTGAGCGCCCGCGAACCGGAGCGGCTGCATCCGACCGTGATGGCGATGATCGTCGCCCGTGAATTCCAGGACGGCTATGTGGTGAACCTCGGCGTGGGCCTGCCGCTGGAGTGCGCAAACGCGCTGCCTCCGGGGCGCGAGATCTTGCTCCACTCGGAGCTCGGGCTCCTCGGGTTTGGACCGGTGATCAGCGACTACACGAGGGCCGATCCCTACGTCACGATGGTCGGCAACCTGCCGGTGGAGGCGCTGCCCGGCATGGTCTTCATGAGCCATGACGAGTCGTTCGCCATGATCCGCGGAAAACACCTGGACGTCGCCGTACTCGGCGGGTTGCAGGTGGACGTGGACGGGAACCTCGCGAACACGCAGTTCGAGGGGAAGCCAGCCGGGAATCTGGGCGGCGCGCCTGACCTTGCGTACGGTGCGAAGCGAACAATCGTGATGATGCGGCATACGACGAACGAGGGCGCGCCGAAGATCGTCGGGCGTTGTACGCTCCCGCTGACCGCCCCACGCTGCGTCTCACGTGTGGTCACGGACGTCGGCGTATTCGACATCGAAGGCGGTCAGGTGATCTTGCGGGAGTTCGCGCCTGGATGGACGGCGGACGCGATCCAGCGGATCACCGGGGTGTCGCTCGTCGTGGCGCCGGACGTGCGGGAAGTCTCGCTCGTCTGAGTCGCCGGAACGGATCGGGCTAGACGCACGGGATCGTGCGGCATTGAGAGGTGCGTGGGATGAGACATCTCGAGGGCAAGGTCGCCATCGTCACCGGTGGCGCCGGAGGCATCGGCACCCAGATCAGCAAGATCTTTGCGGAGCAGGGCGCGAGCGTCATCGTGGCTGACACCGGCGCTGATGTCGAAGGGCGGATGGGCGTCGACCCGACGCGGGTGAACGCGGTCGTCGACGAGATCAAAGCGAAGGGTGGCACCGCCCTCGCGGCGATCGGCGACATCGCCGAGATGGACGTGGCAGAGGGGATCGTCCGGACCGCACTGGACACCTTCGGGAAGTTGGACATCCTCGTTTCCGCCCACGGCATCCTGCGCGAGCGGATGATCTTCAACATGACGGAGGACGACTGGGACGGCGTCGTGCGGGCGCACCTCAAGGGCTGTTTCACGATGGCAAAGTTCGCCTCGATCCACTGGCGGCAGACCCGCGCGGGCGGGCGCATCATCTTCTTCACCTCCGGCGCGGGCGTCCGGGGCAGCGCGGGACAGCCGAATTACGCCGCGGCCCAGGCCGGAAAGATCGGCCTGATGCTCTCATGCGCGAACGCGCTCGGCCGGTACGGGGTGACGGCAAACTGCATCTCGCCCAGCGCATCGACGCGAATGACGGACCGCTTCCGGCCGGAGAACGCGTCGATCACGAGCGACCAGAGCGAGGGCACGGCGCGCGACCCGAAGAACATCGTGCCGCCGATCGTCTACCTCGCCTCGGACGCGGGCGCGGAGGTGACCGGGCGCGTGATCAACGTAGAGGGCCACCGCATCGCGGTGATGCGGGAGATGCACCCGGAGAAGACGATCTACTCGCGCGTTCCGGTCTGGGACATCGACAAACTGTTCGAGGTGATGCCGGTGACGCTGGCCGCGGCGCCCGACATCCAGATGCCGGCCCAGCGCGGATAGGCATCTCCGGCAGCAACGAGGTCCGCCGCAGCGGACACACGAGGGAGCAACTGGCATGGCCCAGCATCTGGCAGGCAAAGTCGCGATCGTCACCGGCGGAGCCGGCGGTATCGGCACGCAGATCTCGAAGGTCTTCGCGGAACAGGGGGCGAAGGTCATCGTCGCCGACACCGGCGCGGACGTAGAGGGCCGCATGGGCGTCGACCCCACGCGCGTGAACGCGGTCGTCGACGACATCCGGAAGGCCGGCGGCGAGGCGATCTCGGCGATCGGCGACGTCTCGGAGATGGACGTGGCCGAGGGCATCGTCAAACTGGCGATCGACACGTACGGCAAGCTGGACATCGTCGTGGCGGCGCACGGGATCCTGCGTGAGCGGATGATCTTCAACATGACCGAGGACGACTGGGACGGCGTCATCAAGGCGCACCTGAAGGGGTGCTTCACGATGACGAAGTTCGCCTCGATCCACTGGCGCGCAGAGCGCAACGGCGGGCGGATGATCTACTTCACCTCCACGGCGGGCATCTTCGGCTCCGCCGGCCAGCCGAACTATGCGGCGGCGCACATGGGCAAACTCGGACTGATGCGCTCCACGGCGCAGGCGCTCTCCCGCTACGGCGTCACGGCGAACGCGATCGCCCCCGGCGCCAGCACCCGCATGACGGACCGTGGCCGCAACGCCGACCCCACCGCCAGCGCGAGCGCCGAGGGCACCTCGCGCGACCCGAAGGCGGTGGTGCCGGTCATCGTGTGGCTCGCCTCAGACGAAGGCGCCTCGGTCAACGGCCGCGTCTTCGGTGCCTCCGGGCACAAGATCACGCTCTACAAAGAGCCGACGCTGGAACGCGTCCTCTTCAACGACGACCCAATGTTCAACATCGACGAGTTGTTTGAGGAGTGGCCGAACAGCCTGGGCCAGGGCGGTTACCCGTTCGAGGCACGCCTGGGCGGTCAGTAGCCCCCGTCCTCGCCGGCGCGGGAGGGCGGACGCGTCCGCCCTCCCGTGTCCGCCAGCCCGCGCTCCGACGCTGGAACCAGCAGTCCTCTTGCGGCGTTCCTCTTTCAACGGGGAGCGGGCACGCCGGAGGCAATCATGAACCGCCAGTTCGTCCATCGGATTCAGACCAGTCTTGCGTGGCAGGTTGGGCTCGCGGCGGCGGTGCTGCTGCTCGCGTTCGGGGTCGCCACCGCGGTTGTCGCGCAGAGCCGGGACAAGGCGCCGACGGCATCGACGGTCGGCGTCGCCCCCGGGGGCGCACGTGAGGGCGGATTCCCCGGCGATGCGGTCGCGCCTGAGCAGCAGTTGAAGCAGCGGAACGGGTCGGCGGCTGTCGCGCCGCAGCCAGCGGGCGCCCCCTCCGTCGGCGCGGGTGGCACCGGCACCGACCTGCCGTCGCTGGACGCAGGCCGGGACATCATCCGCACCGGCAGCGTGGACCTCGAGGTGCGCTCCGTCGTCGACGCCTTCGAACAAGTACGCGTGATCGCGACCGGCGCCGGCGGCTTCGTCTCCGACTCCACGTTCATGGGCGGCGGAAAGGATCAGGCGGCGCGGCTGACGCTCCGCGTCCCGGCGGACCGCTTCGGCGACGTCGTCACCCGGCTGCGCGAACTGGCCGTCGACGTCCGCGGGATCTCGACCAGTTCCCGTGACGTGACCGGCGAGGTGAGCGACCTCGAGGCGACGCTCCGCAACCTGCGGGCCGTGGAGACGCAGTACGCGCAACTGCTCAGCCGCGCGAACACGATCGGCGACGTGTTGCAGGTGCAGGAGCGGCTCAACCAGGTGCGACTGCAGATCGACCGCACCCAGGCCCGGCGCGCGCTCCTCCAGTCGCAGACCGAAATGTCCACGCTGAGCGTCTCGCTGCAACCCGTGGGGGCCGGGAAGCAACAGGAGACCGGCCTGCGCGGGGCGGCGGCTGAAGCGTGGCAGGCGTCGCTCGACACGCTGGAGGAAATCGCGACGGCGGCGGTCGTGGTCGCGGTCTACTCGTGGTGGATCGTGCCGCTGGTGATCCTCGCGGTGGTGCTCCTCAGGCGGCGGTGGGGCCGCCGCCACACCACGGAGGCGCCGCCCGCCGCGACTGCGTAGTCTCCGAGCGAATTGGGGTGCGGGGGCGGCCCAGATCGGGCCGTCCCTGCTATTGATTGCCCTGCGGGTAACGGGCGCTACACTCCGGCGAACTTGCGCGACGTCGAAAGCAGGCCTGATGGGCGCCAATCCCCCGCACCTATCCGCGCGCTCCCGCTTCCGCCGCTCCGTCGACCAGGCCCTTCGACCACAGGGGCATGTGTTCTACGGATGGTGGATGGTGGCGGCGGGCGCGGGGGCGCAGGCCGTGATCGGCGTGCTGTTCAATCAGGCGTTCAGCACCTACGCGGCAGTCCTGCGCCATGACTTCGGCTGGAGCCGTAGCGAGCTGTCCGCCGCCTTCGCCATGGCGCGCGTGGAGAGTGGCATGCTCGGTCCGGTTGAGGG
>SCTU01000078.1 GCA_004297315.1 Dehalococcoidia bacterium
GCCGTCCGGTGATCGATAGGCATGTGTGGGGCGCACCCACCACGCGCCGCAAGGTTGGGTTGGGTCATCCGACAAGGCTGAGCAGGTTCGTCCCGCGAGGCAGCACGCCTCCTGCCGTCAGGAAGCGGGACGGAGCAGCGCGTACATCGCCGCGTCCATCGTCTCGCCGCCCTTCGTGACGCGCTGACGGAGCCATGCTTCGCGCTCGAAGCCGGCCTTCTCGAGCACGCGCATCGAGGCGGGGTTCCGGGCGAATACGTCGGCCTCGATCCGGAGCAGGTCGAACTGCTCGAACGCATGAGCGGTCATCGCCACCACGGCTTCGGTCATGATGCCGCGTCCCCAGTGGGCCTCGCTCAGCCAGTAGCCGATCTCGGCGGTACGCCGGTAGACATCGCTCTGGACGCGAAGGCCGATGCCGCCAGCAGCCTCACCGTCGACTTCGATCGCGAGGTTGGTCGCAGGCGACATCGGCACGACGCGCGCGAGGAACGCCTGCGCGTCCGCCTCAGTGTAAGGAAACGGGAAGATGTCGCGCAGGTTGCGCGAGACGTTGCGATTGTTGGCGTGGCGCGCGAGCGCGTCGCTGTCATCGAGTCGCCAGGGGCGCAGCCGAGCGTGGCTCAGCGCGACCTCCACCGCCGGTTAGACGGGGAAGAGCGCGGCGGCCGCGTGGTCAGCGACCTGGTAGAGCGGCGTGCCCCAGATGCCGAGGACGACGACGGCCACGAGCAGCAGTCCCGTGGAGAGGTAGCCGGTCGGCGTGAGCCGCCAGCGGGCCGCATCACCGTCGGGCTGGTAGAGGTACATCTGCTTGATGACCTGCAGATAGTAGAAGAGCGACACGGTGGAGCCGACGACGGCCACGACGACGAGCCAGAGGAAGTCCGCCTCTACGACGGACTGGAAGAGCATGAACTTCGTGAAGAAGCCGACGAGCAGCGGCATCCCGGCGAGCGAGAAGAGCCCGGCGGTGATGACGAGCGCGAGGTACGGGTTCGTCTGCGCGAGCCCCTTGAAGTCGCTGATCTCTTCCTTGCCCGTGCGGTTGTAGAAGTGGATGACAGCGATGAACACGGTGAGGTTCGTGATCAGGTAGCCGCCAAGGTGCACCAGCAACCCTGAAGCGGTGACCTGCGACATGCCGACGAGCGCCATGAGCATGAAGCCCACCTGCGCGATCGACGAGTAGGCGAGCAGGCGCTTGATGTTGCGCTGCTGCAGCGCGACGAGGTTTCCGAGCACCATCGTCGCGGTGGCGATGACGGCAATCATCCACTGCCACTCCTCGATCGCCGGCAGCAGCGGGCCGGAGAACCAGCGGAGGAGCAGCGCGAAGGTCGCCGCCTTCGACGTGGCGGAGAGGTAGGCAGTCACCGGGATCGGGGCGCCCTCGTATGCGTCCGGGGTCCACATGTGGAAGGGCACCGCCGACGCCTTGAAGCCGAGGCCCGCCACGATGAGGACGAGGCCGAGGACGAGTTCGCCACGGACGCCGGAGATGTCACCGGCGAGGCCTTCCGCGATCAGCGAGTACTGCGTCGACCCGGCGACACCGTAGACGAATGACAGACCGTAGAGGAGGAAGGCGGAGGCGACGCCCCCGAGGAGGACGTACTTCAGCGCCGCCTCACCGGAGCGCGGGTCGTTCCGCCCGAGGGATACAGCAATGTAGAGCGAGAACGAGAGCACCTCGACCGCGAGGTAGGCGGTGAGGAGATCCTGCGCGCCGGCCATGAAGGACGCGCCCGCCGTGGACAGCAGCAGCAGGGCGAAGAACTCGCCGGGGTGGTTGACGTGCGCCTCGATGTACTCGTGTGCGCCCACGACGAGGGCAATCGCGACGAGGCAGAAGATCACGCGGAAGAACGTCGTGAAGGCGTCGACCCTGACGAGCAACGCGAAGTCGCTCGTGGTGTCGACCCAGAGGAGGCTCGTGGCGAGCGCGGCGACGAGGCCGGCCACGGTGAGCAGCGGGAGCAGGCGGTAGCCGATCTTCAGTTCGCTGCTGAAGAGGTCGGCGAAGACGACGACCACCGCGGTCAGGCCGAGCAGGATCTCGGGCAGCAGCAGCGCGTACTGCATGTTCAGGGTCTCGCCCAGGATGTCCGTCACGGCCGCTCTCCCGTCCCCGCCTGGCCTGTGCCCCGGCCGCCTCGCTAGAGGATGACGCCCGAAATGTTGATGATCGACGGCGTGATGCGGTCAATCCACGGTGCGGGCCAGAGCCCCAGCGTGAGGATGGCCGCGGTCAGGACGGTCGCCCCGGCGCGCTCCATCACGGTGATCTCGGTCAGTCCGCTCCAGCGCGTGTTCATCTCACCGAAGAAGGCCTGTGCCAGCATGCGCAGGAGGTACGTCGCGGTGACGGCCGCGGTCAGCACGGCCAGGCCGCCCACGATCGGATAGGCGCGGAACGCGCCGATGAAGATGTGGACCTCCGCGATGAAGCCAGACATGCCGGGCAATCCCAGCGACGCAAGCGAGGCGAGGACGAAGAATGTCGACCAGATCGGCATCTGCTTCGCCATGCCGGAGAAGTTCGGGATGTCGCGGTTGTGCGACTGGTCGTACATCCCGCCGATCAGGAGGAAGAAGAGGGCCGTCATCAATCCGTGCGCCGTCATCTGGAGCACCGCGCCGGTCCAGCCGATCGAGTTGAACGTGCCGAGGCCAATGAAGACGTAGCCCATGTGGGAGACAGAGGAGAAGCCCATCATCAGCTTCATGTCCGTCTGTCGGAGCGCGCTGATCGCTCCGTACATCGCGGCGACGATGCCGACGACGATGAGCGCGGGCGCCCAGTACTCACCACCCTGCGGCATCATCTGGAAGCCGAGGCGGAGCACGCCGAACGCGCCAACCTTCATCAGGACCCCAGCGTGCAACATGGACACCGCCGTGGGCGCCGCGGCGTGGCCGTCCGGCGACCAGGAGTGCAGCGGGAACATCGCGCCGAGGACGCCGCAGCCGACGGCGACGAGCGGGAAGAACGTCTTCTGGAAGCCCTCGGACTTGTCGGCCGCGATCAGCACGTCCATGTCGAAGGTGCCGGCGCCGACGTGGGTGAAGAGGGCAAAGATCGCGGTGAAGATGAAGATCGAGCCCGCCATCAGCATCATCATCAGCTTCATCGCGCCGTATTCCTTGCGCGTGGAGCCCCAGACGGCGATCAGCAGGTACATCGGAAGCAGCGCGACCTCGTAGAACAGGAACCAGAAGAAGAGGTCCGTCAGGACGAAGACGCCGAACACCCCGGCGAGCAGGATATACAGCAGGATGAAGAAGTCCTTCAGGCGGTCCTGGATCTTCCACGACACCCAGGTCGCGGGGACGGCGACGATGCCGGTGAGCAGCGTGAGCGAGGCGCCGATGCCGTCCACGCCGACCTTCAGCTGAATGCCGCGCTCCCCGAGGACGCCGACGTTCTCCATCCACGTCCAGGCGAGCGAGCCCTGGAAGATGGCGCCGTCGTCGGCGAACTGGTAGCGCACGAAGACGTAGAGGGCCATCGCGAACATCGCGAGGCTGGAGAGGCCGGTCAGACCAATGATCGCGGCGCGCTCCCGGCTCGGGATGAGCATGAGCAGCAGGGAGGTGCCGAGGGGCACCCCCAGCAGCGCGAGCAGGACGTAGCCGTCGTTCGCCGTCATCGGTCTTCCTCGACTCCTGCTATGCGTTCCCGATGGCGACGAGGGCGAGCGCGAGCACGCCGACCGCCATGCCAAAGGCGTAGTTGGGGATGCGGCCGGTCTGCAGGAACTTCAACCGGTAACCCAGGTAGGACACGGACTGCGCGCCGCCGTCGACACCCGTCTCGTTGACAACCCGCTTGTCGAACCAGGCGATGAGTGAGCCCGCCCCGAGGATCACGCGGTTGATGATCCCCTGGTAGAGGGCGTCCATGTAGTAACGGTTGACCAGCAGCGCGTGCAGGTCCGGCGCCCACTGGCGCGCCGCGACGGCACGCCTCGCGTCACCGTGCCAGTACGCCCAGCCGATGCCGATGCCCAGCAGCGCCATGACCGTGGCCGTGCCCGCGAAGGCGTAGTCCGGCGCCGTGAAGTGCTCCGCGTGCTCGAGGAACACGTTCGCCCCGATGCCGCCGGGGAAGCCGAGCGCCTCGCCGACCTGGTCGAAGACGAAGAAGCCGGAGATCGTCGCGAGGACTGCGAGGACCGCCAGTGGCGCGTTCATCACCAGCGGCGACTCGTGTGCGTGCTCGAAGGCATGGTGGTCGCGCGGCGGTCCGAAGAAGGTCAGCAGCACGAGGCGCGTCGTGTAGATGGCGGTCACCATCGCCGTGCCCGCGAGGATAACGTAGACCGCGACCGGCGCATTGAGGAGCGTCTGATGAAGGATGTCGTCCTTCGACCAGAACCCGGCGAAGACGGGGATCCCGGCGAGCGCCAGCGATCCGATCGAGAAGACCGTCGCCGTGAATGGCATCTTCCGGCGCAGGCCGCCGAGGGACTCGACTTCCTGGTGGTGGGTCGCGTGGATCACGGAGCCGGAACCGAGGAAGAGGAGCGCCTTGAAGAAGGCGTGCGTGAACAGGTGGAACATCGCCGCCGTGACCGCGCCCGAGCCAAGCGCCACGAACATGAAGCCAAGTTGCGAGACGGTCGAGTACGCCAGCACGCGTTTGATGTCGCTGGTCACGAGGCCCATCGACGCCGCCATGACTGCTGTGATCAGGCCGGTGTAGAGGATGACGTCGCGGGCGATCAGCACCTCGGCGTAGACAGGCGAGAAGCGGGCGACGAGGTAGACGCCGGCCACGACCATCGTCGCGGCGTGGATCAGGGCGGAGACCGGCGTGGGGCCTTCCATCGCGTCCGGCAGCCAGACGTGCAGGGGGAACTGCGCGGACTTGCCGACGGCCCCCATGAAGAGGAAGAGCATCGAGACCGTGAGATAGGTCTCGCCGATCTCACCGCCCTTCGCTGCCTCGATGATCGCCTGGATGTCGAACGTCCCGGTCGCCCGCCAGAGCAGGATGATGCCGATCAGCAGGCCGACGTCGCCAATGCGGGTGGTGATGAAGGCCTTCTTCGCCGCCTCCGCGGCCGACTGGCGCTCCCAGTAGAAGCCGATCAGGAGGTAGGAGGCGAGGCCCACTCCCTCCCACGCGAGGTAGAGCTGGATCAGGTTGCCCGCGATCACGAGCGTGAGCATCGCCGCGACAAACAGGCAGAGCACGGCGAAGTACCAGCCGTAGCGCTGTTCCCCGTGCATGTAGCCAATGGAGTAGACGATCACCATCGTCGCCACGATCGTGACGACGGGGAGCATCACCATCGTGATCCCGTCGGCGAACGTCGAGAACTGAATGATGAAGAAGCCCTGGCCAATGTTCACCCAGTCGAAGGCGAAGATGTTCGCCCCGTCTGGCTCGAAGTGGCCCTCGTGGAAGAACGACGTGTAGTCGGCGAGGACGAGGAAGACGAGGCCCACGACGACGAACATGCCGAGCGCGGCGAGGAAGTCGCCCCGGCGCGGGATGAGCGGGTTCAGCAGCGCGAGGACGACGAAGAGCGCCGCCGGGATCGCCGGCAGCACCCACACCTGCTCCATGCCGAACTCGATGCCCACGGTGGGCGTCCTTCCCGCTCCCGGCACAGGAAGCCCCGCCTGCGCGGGACTCCTCTACCGGCGGCCTACCACTTCAGACTGTTCGCCTCGTCCACATTGGCGGTGCGGCGCTCACGGAAGAGCCGCAGCACGATGCCGAGCGCCAGGCCGACCTCGGCCGCGGCGACGGTGATCACGAAGAGTGCGAACACCAGGCCGCTGAAGGCCTGCGTGTCGCGGTACGAAGCGAAGGCGATGAAGTTGATCGCCACGCCCGCCAGCATCAGTTCGACGGACATCAGGATCAGGATCGCGCTGCGCCGCGAGAGCACCCCGAAGAGCCCCATCGCGAAGAGCAGTCCCGAAAGGACGAGGAAGTTCTCGATCGGGATCACGAGCGGGCCTCCCCTCGCGCTTCGCTCGCCGCGTCCGCGCGGCGCGCGTTCACGAACGCACCGGTGAAGGCGATGTCGAGCAGGACGGCGACGATCACGATCGGAAGGCTGAAGTCGCGGAAGAGGCGCACGCCGAAGTCCCGGAACGGGACGATCGACGCCTCCGGGCTGCCCCACTGCGCGTCGAGTGCCATCGCGATGAAGACCCCGGCGATGAGCGCGGCCACGCCGAAGGCGAACGGCTTCTGAGAGCCGTCGGTCACCACGGGGTCGTCCTGCGCGTTGGTCATCATGAGACCGAAGAGGAGCAGGATGACCACGCCGCCGCCGTAGACGAGCACCTGCACCAGCGCAAGGAACTCGGTCAGCAGCAGCAGGTAGATCGAGGCGACCCCGAGCAGCGTGACCACGAGGCTGAGCGCGGCGTGCACGATGTTCTTCATCAGCACGACGCCGGCCGCGCCGGCTACGAGCACCGCCGCCGCGAGGTAGAAGACGAACTCCGGCGCCGAGATCTGGTCGACGACCAGCAGCGCGGCCAGCACGATGAGCACGGGCGCGGCGCCGAGCGCGAGGATCGTGCCGCCCGTGATGATCGTGCGGTCAAATTGCGACGGCAGTGGGAGTCGGTCGAACACGCGCCCTGCCCTGCTATTCCCTACCACGTACTTGCCTGCCTACTGCGGGTTGGCCTGGCCGACGACGGGCACCCATTCCTTGATCGCGCCGCCGTGGGAGATCGCCAGCAGTTGCTGGAGATCCATCACCAGGTCCTTGCGGTCGTGGACGGAGAGCTCGTGCCCCTGCCAGGTGTTGTTCATCGCGATCGCGTCGAAGTTGCAGACCTCGACGCAGATGTTGCAGCGCATGCAGCGCGCGTAGTCGATCCAGAACTTGTCGATGATCTTGCGGCGAGAGGAATTGCCGCCGGCCGACTTATGGTTCGGGTTGTCCTTCATCAGGACGGTCATGCACTCCACCGGGCAGGCGCGCTCACAGGCGTGACAGCCCGTGCAGAACGGCTCGTCGATCTCTTTGTCCCACAGCAGCAGCGGGAACGCGCGGTCGCGCTCCGGCAGGTCGCGGTGGTAGTTCGGGTAGTCGCGGGTCACGGGCTTCCGCGTGAACGTGGAGAGCGTGACCATCAGCGATTTGGCGATGCCCTTCATACGGTGGCCTCACTTCGGATCGCGCGTGCGGCGCCGCTTGGGAGGCGACGTCCGCGGGCCACGGCCCGGCCGGTGACGGACACGAGCGCAGCCAGCCCGAGGACGCCCGCGATGGTCAGCACGATGTCCGGCAGGTTGTACACGCGCACGAAGCCGACGACGAGCACCTGCGCGAGGCTCAGCGGGAGCAGGATCTTCCACGAGTACGACATCAGCTGGTCGATCCTCAGGCGCGGGATCGAGGCGCGCACCCAGAAGACCACGAAGATGAAGATGCCGGACTTCGCCGCCATCAGTACCAACTGATAGCCCTTGCCGAGGTCCTCGCCAAACGGCCACGCGTAACCGCCGAGGAACACCGCCGCCGTCAGCACCGAGAGGATCCAGAGGCTCGCGTACTCGCCGAGCATGAACATCGACCAGCGGATCCCGGAGTACTCAACGAACGGGCCGCCGACGACCTCGGACTCACCGATCGGGATGTCGAACGGCGGGCGGTTCATCTCGGCCAGCGTGGAGATGAAGAAGACGACGAAGGCGAGCGGCAGCCAGACCGCGTATGGGACTGTCGCCTGGGCCTCAACGATGTCCTTCAGGTTCAGCGAACCGGCCAGCATCGCCACCGTGACGAGGCTGAGGACAAGCGGCAGTTCGTAGGAGATCGCCTGAGCGGCGGCGCGCATGCCGCCGATCATCGCGTAGCGGTTGTCGGAACCCCAGCCGGCCATCACCCAGCCGACGATGTTCACGGACGAGACGGCGATGAAGTAGAGCAGGCCGAGTTCGAGCAGGCGGATGTTCACGCCGAGCAGGAAGGGCAAGGAGACGAACCCGAGGAAGATCGGGATGAAGACGAAGTACGGCGCGAGCTCGAAGGTCCACGGGTCGGCGGCGTGGGGGCGCAGGTCTTCCTTGCCCACCAGTTTCACCGCGTCCGCGACCGACTGGAGCAGCCCGAACGGGCCGGTCTTCTGCGGCCCGATGCGCTGCTGGAACCGCGCGAGGATCTTGCGCTCGCCATAGATGAGGCCCATCGCGACGACCGTCATCACGCCCACGATCAACCCGAGCCGCGCGAGTGCGTCCAGCCAGACGTTGATCTCGAAGCCGAAGAGCGAGTTGTTCACTAGCGGTCGACCTCGCTCAGCACGATATCGATGGAGCCGAGCACGAGGATCGCGTCGGCGACGTACTGGTCGACGGACATCTGGCGCAGGGCCTGCAGGTTCGAAAGGCAGGCGCTCCGCACCTTCAGCCGGTACGGGCGGTTGCCGCCCTTGCTCACCATGTAGACGCCGTACTCGCCGCGCGGCGCCTCGGTGCGCACGTAGATTTCGCCCGGCGCCGCGCGCAGCATCCGTGGCATCTTGTCCGGCACGATGATGCCGGGCTGCAGGCGATCCAGACACTGCTCGATGATCCGCATGGACTCGCGCATCTCCAGCAGGCGGCAGTAGTAGCGGTCGAACACGTCGCCGTGCTCGCCGGTGATCACGTCCCATTCGACGTCCGAGTACTTGAGGTACGGCTCCTCGCGGCGCACGTCCAGCGGCACGCCCGACGCGCGGATGGAGGGGCCGGACATGCCCCAGTCGATCGCGTCTTCGGCTGAGATCGCGCCGACACCCTGCGTGCGGGCGCGGAAGATCTCGTTCTGCGTCAGCAGTTCGTCGAAGTCCTTGATGCCCTGGCGGGTGCTCTTCAGCACCTCGCGGACGCGCTCCTTGAAGTTCAGCGGCACGTCCCACGCCAGCCCGCCGGGCCGGAAGTAGGCGTACATCATCCGGTCGCCCGAGATCTCCTCGAACAGGTCGATGATCGTTTCGCGTTCGCGCCAGGCGTAGATGAACGGCGTGCCGAACACACCGACGTCGATGCCGAACGCGCCGAGGAACATGAAGTGCGACGAGAGGCGGTTGAGCTCGCAGAGGATCATGCGGATCCACTGCGCCCGCTCGGGGACCTCGAGGCCGGCAAGCGCCTCGACGGCCATGACGTAGGAGAGCTCGGCGTTGTGCGCCGCGAGGTACTCCGTGCGGTCCATGAAGCCGATGCCCTGGCGGAAGTCCATCGTCTCGCAGAGCTTCTCCGCGCCACGGTGGAGGTAGCCGATGTGCGGCACCACGTCCTTCACGACCTCGCCGTCGATCGTCAGGATCATCCGGAACACGCCGTGCGTGGACGGGTGCTGCGGGCCGACGTTAATCAGGAGGTCCTGCGTCTCGAACTCGTGCTGCGGAGAGGCGACCACTAGCGGTCCTCCTCGGTGTAGCCCATGCCCTCACCCTGCAGCACTTCGATCTCCGCGAGCGGATGCGACTTGCGCAGGGGGAACGTGTCGTCCATGTCTTCCGGCATCAGCAACGTGCGCGGGTCCGGGTGGCCGCGGAAGCGCACGCCGAACATCTCCGCGGTCTCGCGCTCCAGCCAGTTCGCGCCGCGCCAGACCGAGGTCGCCGTGTCGACCGTGAGGTCGTCGTTCGGCAGCGTCGTCTTCACGGTCACGTTGTGCTTCTTCGTCGTGGAGTAGAGGTGATAGACGACGTCGATCCCCTCGTCCTCGTTGTCGACCGCGGTCAGCGAGCGCAGGTAGTCGAAGTGCAGCCCGGGGTCGCGCTTCAGTGCGCGCAGGCCGCGGATCACCTCGTCACGCGGGATGTAGACGATGACGTCCAGTACGCCGCGCTCCGCACGGGCCGTGACGCCTGAGAGTGCGCGGTCGACTTCAGACCAGATCGTGCCGGAGAGATCCTGTGTCGTCATCGGCCGGTGCTCCCGCGCTCCTCCATGACGAGTTCCTGGAGGGCGAGGAGCGAGTCGAGGAGCGCCTCGGGCCGCGGCGGGCAGCCCGGCACGTAGACGTCGACCGGGATCACCTTGTCGACGCCCTGGAGGACGCGGTCGTATCGGGTGTAGGGGCCGCCGTTCGTCGCGCAGGCGCCCATCGAGATGACCCACTTGGGGTTCGGCATCTGGTCGTAGAGGAGCTTCACGGCCGGCGCCATCTTCTTGGTCACCGTGCCAGCGACGATCATGACGTCGCTCTGGCGGGGAGACGGCCACGGCACGATGCCGAAGCGGTCGAGGTCGTAGTGCGACATGTACGTCGCGATCATCTCGATGGCGCAACAGGCGAGGCCGAACGTCATCGGCCAGAGACTCGACTTCCGGCCGGCCGCGAGGAGTAGGTCGAGCGGCGCCTGCACGATGCCGGGCAGGATCTGCTTGTAGAGCGCCTTGCCGGGGACCACCTCCAGCGGCGCGAGGCGCGGGGCCTCGCGCGGGTGCTCCGTCGGGATCACCGGCAGGACAGGCGACACCGGCTCGGTGGCCGGCGCGGTCGAAGGCGCGTCGGGCGTCGCGGTCGTCATCTCTACCGCCACTGAAGGGCCCCCTTCTTCCATGCGTAGCCAAGGCCCAGCGCGAGGATGCCGATGAACAGGAACATGAGCCAGTAAGCGAAGGCGCCCACGTCCAGGAACGAGACGGCCCACGGGAAGATGAACACAGCCTCCACGTCGAAGATGACGAAGAGGATCGCGTACAGGTAGAAGCGCATCCCGACGTTCGTGGAGGCGCGCCGCAGCGGCAGCATGCCGCACTCGTACGTCGTGCCCTTGTCCCGTCCGGCAGAGAACGGCGCCAGCAATCGCGAGGCGATCAGTGCCGTGAAGATGAGGACGAAACCGATGGGGACGGCGAGCAGGACCGCCACGTAATTCGAGAAGAGTGCGTTGGCGTCGTTCACCGGGTTCTCGGCCTTCCAACGCGCGGTCGAGGGCACAAAAAACGACGCCGCGAAACGGCATGTGCCCACCGGGTTCGGAGCGTAGGCGCGGGTGTAGTGAGTGTCAACGAATCCAGATCAAGGCGGCGAAAACGGACTGCGCCCGCGCGATCGAAGTCATGCGTCCGCGGTCTCGAGCGGCCGAGCGCTCCTTTCAAAGACGGCTCGACGATGCGCCCCGGACAGAGCGAGAGCCACCCGGGCGGGTGGCTCTCGTGGCGCGGCCTCGACACCACCCGAGGGTGGTGCGGCTTGTCGAGGTCGCGAGGCTGGCCCCGAGTAGGGGCTTACTTGACCTTCGCGAGTTTCGGCGCGGGCGCGCCGTTGACGATGGCCTTCAGGCCAGCGGCAGCGGTGAACTTCGGCGCCTTGCTAGCGGCCACCTTGATGGCGGCACCGGTCTGCGGGTTACGGCCCATGCGCGCCTTGCGGGCGACGCGGCTGAACTTCCCGAGGCCGGGATAGGCGACGTCGTCGCCGGCCTTGACCTTCGCCTGGACCACATCGCGGAAGGCGTCCAGCACCCGCTCCGCGTCGCCGTTGCCGGTCCCGGCCTGGGCTGCGACCAGCGCAACCAGCTCGCCCTTCGTCATCGTGATCCTCCAGGGACTCCCCGCCGCTTGCCGGCCCGAGGTGGACCACGCGGCTCAAGCGATTACGCGGGTCATCATTTCCCGAAACGTCCGCGCTGTCAAGGGGTTTTCGTGGCCTGGGGGGCGGATCGGCCAGTTTTTCCGCCAGATTAGCAAATGACCGGGCCGGAACGTCAGTCCCCGCGCGGGATCCGTTGCCGCGTTGACACGAATCCCATACATGGCGCGGCCTCACGAACCCGTGACGGCCTCGCTTCGGGACAGCCAGCGCCGGAAGAGGCGCTCCGCCGCGGCCTCAACTGCCAACGCCGATCCGTGCAGGTTAGATTCGAAGCCTGCCGGGCCTGGGGTCGCTGCCTCGGCGTCGGCAATCGAGGGAGGGCGGGCCTCGATCCGGCCGGCGACCACGAGGCAGGGGCGGCCGGCGGCGGCGGCAAGGGTTGCAACGTGGGCGACCGCCTTGCCGTATGCCGTCTGGGTGTCCAGCATGCCCTCGCCCGTGACGACCAGGTCGGCCGCCTCGATGCGCGCGCGCAGGCCGACAACCTCACCGACGAGCACCGCACCCGGCTCGATCCGTGCAGATGGGATTGCGGCCATGAGTCCGCAGGCGAGGCCGCCTCCCGCCCCCGCCCCGGGCATCGAGGCGACATCGAGGCTAAGGTCCCCACGCAGACGCTCCGCCCACCACGTCAGCGCGGCCTCGAGCGCGGGGGCCTGCCAGTCGCTCACGCCCTTTTGCGCGCCGTAGACGGCGGTGGCGCCCTCGACGCCAAGAAGAGGGTTGCGGACGTCGACGGCGATCCGCACATCGATTGGTGCGGGCCAGCCCACGCGTTCGATGCGTGCGAGTCGCGCGAGATGGACCGCGCCGCGCGGCAGCGACTCGCCACGCGCGTCGAGCAGTCGCACGCCCAGTGTTTGCGCGGCGCCTGCGCCTCCGTCGTTCGTCCCGGTGCCGCCCACGCCCAGCACGATCTGCTGTGCGCCTCGGTTGATCGCGTCGAGGACCAGCGTGCCCACGCCGGCGCTCGAAGCCGCCAGGGGATCGCGCAGCGCTTCGGGGATCAGCACCAGCCCGCACGCCTCGGCGCTGTCGATGATCGCGAGCAGGCCCTCCGCGCGGTCGACGAGTACGTACGACGCGTCGACAGGTGCGCCGAGCAGGCCTTCAACTCGGGCGCGCACGGTCCGCCCGCCGAGCGCCTGACTGATGGTCGAGGCCGTGCCCGGGCCGCCGTCGGCGAACGGGAGCAGATCGAGGTCAACGGGCACGTCGGTGTCGACAGCGGCGCGGCGCAGGCCGCGGGCGATCGTATCGGCGGCCTGGGCCGCGGTGAGCGTGCCCTTGAACTCCTGCGGGACGACGAGGACTCGCACGGCCCCGGGCCTCCGGTCAGCGCCAGCCCATGAGTTGCATCACGGCCCCGATCAGGACGGAGGCGACATAGATGTAGCCGAGGATCAGGAGCCGGCCGCGGAGACGCCGGAACTCGGCGGGGCGCACAAAGTAGAGAAAGGCGCCATAGACGAGGCCCGCGAGGAAGAGCACCGAGAGCACAGTCTTGATCGCGTTGGACACGAAGGCCTCCGGGCCGCATCGTAGCGCCCAGCGCCGGGACGTCCCCGCGCACGGAGGTCGAACGATGCGCTATCGACGTCTGGGCCGCACGGAGTGGATGGTCTCCGAAGTCGGCCTCGCACTCCGTGCCCTCGAAGGCCTCGACGAAGCAGTCGCCGGCGCGGCGCTGGGCGCGGCGATCGCCTCGGGCGTGACACTTCTGCTCGTGGACGTACGCGAGCACGAGGGCGGCGTCGAGCCGCTCGTCGGACGCGTGACCACCGGCGAGCGTCCCCGCCTCGTCGTCGTCTCGCGCTTCGAGCGGATGGCGGAGCCCTCGACCTTCGCGGCTCAACTGCAGGCCGCCGGCCATCGGCTGAGCAAGGACGGGTACGTCGACGTCGCGCTGTTCGCCCAGGTGCCGGACGCCGCGCAGTGCGCGGTCCTCGACACGCTGGTCGAGAGCCGTGCCGTGCGCGCCTGGGGGATCGAGACGGCGGACGCCGCACTCGCCACACGGGCATTCAAGGCCGGCGCGCGCGTGTTGGTCGCGCCTGGCGCGACAGAGCCGCTGCTGGCGGCGGCCGCCGCCGAAGGCGCCGGCGTGATCGTCGAGGGCGACCCCGACTCGATTGGCGGAGCGCTTGCGGACGCGCGGGTCACCTCGGTCGTCGCGGAGGCGGTCGGCGCCGGGGACGTCGAGATGCTGGCGAGGGCGGCGCTGCGGGGGTAAGCGGTCGAAGCGCTACGCTGGGCGCGCACGCCAGGAGGCCGCATGCCCGAGTACCAGCCAAGCCCGACGGACTGGGTCGCGAAGCAGGTAGAACTCTACGAGTCCACCGACGGACGCGAAGGCAACATGCTGCGCGGCCTCCCCATCGTCCTCGTCACACATCGCGGCCGGCAGACCGGCGCGGTCCGCAAGACCCCGCTCATGCGCGTCGCGGACGGCAAGAACTACATCTTGGTCGCCTCGATAGGTGGCGCACCGAAGAACCCGGTCTGGTACTACAACCTCAAGGCTGACCCGAACATCACCCTCCGTGACGGCACGAACGTGCAGCAGATGCACGCCCGTCTTGTGACTGACCCGGCCGAGCGAGCGCGCGTCTGGGCCCTCGCCGTGGCGGCGTTTCCCAACTACGCGGACTACGAGAAGCGGACGACGCGGGTGATCCCCGTGTTCGTCGCGGAGCCCGTCTAGGCGCAGCACCCTCATCGCGTCGCCTACAGTCCCCGCCATGACCGAGGGGACTTCCGACGCCGCGACAGCGGCCGGGCGATTGCGCACGCTGGACGCGCTGCGCTACCCAGCCTTCCGGCGTCTTTGCCTGGCCTCCTACGTCGACGCCTTCGGGACGTGGATGGAACGGCTCGCGGTGGGGTGGTTCGTGCTCGACACGACCGGGTCGGTGTTCCTCGCGGCGCTCTCCTTCGCCGCGCGGTCGGCGCCCAACATGTTCTTCGGGCCGTTCGGAGGCGCGGTCGCCGACCGCTTCCCCCGGCCACGCGTGCTCCTGGCGACCACGAGCGCGAAGTCCG
>SCTU01000079.1 GCA_004297315.1 Dehalococcoidia bacterium
TCACACATCGCGATGATTGGCACGCCGGCGCGGCGCGCCTCCTGCACGGCGTTCGTCTCCATCGACGGGTCGACGATGAAGACCGCGCCGGGGAGACGGGTCATGTTGCGCAGGCCACCGAAGGCGCGCTCGAGACGCTCGTAGTCCTTCGCCAGCATCATCTGCTCGCGCTTCGTGAGCCCCTCGGCGTTCAGGACTTCCTCGCCGGCCGTGATGCGGGCCTCGATGCGCTTGAAGTACTCGATGCGCCGGCTGACCGTGACGAAGTTCGTGAGGGTGCCGCCGAGCCAGCGGCTCGTGACGTACGGCTGCCCGGCGCGGCTCGCCTCGGCGGCGATGATGCCGCGGGCCTGCTTCTTCGTGCCGATGAAGAGCACCTGGTCGCCGGCGGACACGACCTCCTGCACCTTGGTCACGGCGGCGTCGAGGCCCTTCACCGTGAGTGCGAGGTCCAGGATGTGGATGCCATTGCGGGCGGTGAAGATGAAGCGCCCCATGTGGGGGTTCCATCGACGGGTCTGGTGGCCGAAGTGGACTCCGGCTTCCAGCATCTGACGCATGCTGACGCCTGCAGCCATCGCTGCCTCTCTTTCTCGCGCGGCCCCCGTGTAGATTTACCCGTGCTGGACGCCCGGGCAGGACGGCGGCTCACCTGTTCTCGGATCGACCTCGAAGTATGGCGTACCCCTCGCCAGCGCGCCACCCGAGGCGCCCCGGGCAATTGCCGGGTGCCTCGGGCGGTGCCTAGACTCGTAGGGTTGGGGTTCGGGGGAGGTCCAATGCCCACCTACGAGTACAAGTGCTCCGCCGGGCATGTCTACGAGACGCAGCAGCCATTCGGGTCGCCGGCGGAGCAGCCGTGCGCCAAATGCGGGAAACCCGCGCTCCGGGTGCTGTACGCCCCGCCGCTCGTCTTCAAGGGCGGCGGCTTCTATAAGACCGCCAACCGAGGCGACCAGCGCATCGCCGCCCAGCAGGCCTCCGGCGACTCCGAGCCCGAGACCAAGTCCTACGACGCCGGCATCGACGAGTCGGCGAAGCCCGCCGCCGTCGAGGCGAAGGCCAAAGCGGATAAGGCCCCCGCGAAGGCGGCGAAGGCTGAGCCGAAGGCGAAGAAGGCGGACGCCTAGCCTCAGCCCGGATCGAGGCCCCGCGTGCGCGCCGTCCTCCAGCGTGTCCTCCGCGCCCGCGTCACCGTCGACGGCTTCCCCACCGGCGCGATCGAGGGCGGCCTCCTCGTCTACCTCGGCATCGCGCCCGGCGACGGCGAACCCGAGGTCGAGTGGTTCGCGCGCAAGGTCTCCGAGATGCGCATCTTCGAGGGCGCGGGCGACCGCGAGGGCCAGATGGACCGCTCGGTCATCGAGGCGGGCGGGGCCGTCCTCGTCGTCTCCCAGTTCACGCTCTACGCCGACACGCGGAAGGGCCGCCGGCCCGCCTTCACCGACGCCGCCCCGCCCGAGGTCGCCGCGCCGCTCGTCGACCGCTGCATGGAGGCGCTGCGCACCCGTGGCCTGCGCGTCGAGGGCGGCCGCTTCGGCGCGCACATGCTCGTCGATGCCGTGAACGATGGCCCGGTGACGATCCTGCTCGACAGCGAGGAAATGGGACGCCCTCGGCGAAGCTGAAGGCTACTTCGCCCGCTTCGCCGTCGATGGGACCGCCGGCTTCCGCGCCGCCCTGGCAGCCGCCTTCGCGGTCGCTGCCTCGATGTTCTCCGCCACGCGATGCTTCACGAGCGCGCGGACCAGGCGCACCGGCACCGGCCGGCCGTACGGGAACTTGATCGTGCCCTTGGCGACCTCGTACGGCCTCAACTCCTCGGCGAACGCCTCGACGAGGGTGCCCGTAGCGGGGTAGAGCGCCCAGTGGTCCTTCCACGCCGCGAAGTACACGAGGGGCCGATGCAGCCGGTACGCCGGCATCTGGTAGCCGATGCGCTCCTCGGCCTCCGGCGCCGCCTTCCGGATCGTCTCCCGCACCTTCTCGAGGACAGCCCGGACGTCCTCCGGGAACGAGGCGATGTACTCGTCGACGGTGGTGAAGCGCGCTGGCATCGGGCTACTTCGAGCCCTCGCAGGTCAGGCGGCTCTCGTTGGCCGTGGTGAGACGCGCCGCCCGGTACCGCGACCAGTTCCATGAGCGCAGGCCGTCATCGTGGGCGGCTCGACGTTCGAGGATGGCGGTGGCCAGCGTGCACCGCTCCGCTGCGGGCAGAATCTCGAAGCGGTCGATCAGGCTCGGGATCGAGTCCGCGCTCAGGTTCGAGGCGTACTGCGCGTCGAACTCGTGCCCCTCGGCCACCCTCGAGAGGTTCGTGCGCGCAATGAAGCCGTCCGGGTTCAGAGCGTAGAGCGCGAGGAGCAGGACCGCGGCCAGGCAGGCCGCGCCGGCGAGGAAGAACTCCATCCGGCGTCGCGCCACAGAGACGAGGAACCACACGAGCGCGATCGCGAGCCACGGGAGCGTCGCCGCCGCGTAGAAGCGGAGCTCGGTCAGCCCGAAGGCCTCGCGGTAGATTGCGAGGCGCTGCCAGGCTGAGGCCATGATCACGAACAGCAGCGCCACAAGCGTGATCGAGAAGGCGAGAAACTGCCGCGACGAGGTGGCGTCTCTGCGCCGCGCCCAGTCGATGCCCGCCAGCACCGGCAACAGCAGCAGCGACGCGACGACCAACTGGAAGAAGCCCTGGCGCGCGTACTGCGCGTAGGTCAGGTCGATCGAGGAGAGCACGGCCTCCTCGCCCCCGAAGAGATAGCGGATCTGGATGCCGACGAAGAGCGCGAACAGCGTTGACAGCAGGCCCAGCGTCACGCCGACCTCGACGCGGCCGAGGCGGTGACGTTCGGGGAGCGTCACCGCCATGTCGTCCGGGAGCGTGACGGCGACCGAGGTCATGAGTGCCGCCGCGCTGACGACGAAGCCGAAGACAAGCCACCACACGTGCGGCATGACGCGGTCCAGCCGGAAGTCGAGGACGCGGTCGACCTGCGCCGCGAACACGGCGTCGGCGGCCTTGAAGAGCATGCCGAAGATGAGAAGCAGCGGGACGGCGAGGATCAGCACGCGAAGCGCCAGTCGAAGGGACTCGGTCGTGCGGCCTCGGGGGGCGGTTTGCCACGCGCCCGCGGCGAGCCGGAGCGGCGCCACCGCCATCGAGATGCCGCCCGCGGCGGCGGCCGCCACACACGCCACCGGGTTGACGCGCCGCACGGCGAGGCCCGGGGCTAGCCCGAAGCCCACCGCGAGGAGGCCCATCGCGCCCAGGATCCCAAACGCCTTGAGCGCGTTGGAGTCCCGCCACGCCGTCACCGTGCAGAGCAGCACGGCTGCGGCGAGCACGACGGTCCGGTCGGCGGGGATCGCCCGCCCGGAGCGACGCCCGGCGAAGACCGCGAGCCCCACGATCGAGGCGACCCAGACGGTGAAGTTGACCCCCATGCCGGCCCGGTAGAAGAGGACGTCGGTCCAGACCGCGATCAGCGCGGCGAATCCGGCGAGCGTACGGACCTGTGCGGCGCGGAGCGCCAGGGGAGGCGCGATCAGTCTCTCGATGTACGCCGCGAGGCGTCCCATCGGAAGCGCGGGTGATGGGAGGACGTTCGCCGGCTCGCCCGATGGGACCGTCGGCTCCAAGAAGCCAGTCACGCTTACCTCGTTAGTCCCCAGCCCCGCGTCCGAGGATACAGGATCGCCCGAGCGTCGATAGGCGGCGCTTGCGGGGCTCAGTTCAGTGTTTCACCG
>SCTU01000080.1 GCA_004297315.1 Dehalococcoidia bacterium
GCCAGCCGCCCCGCAAGGTGCAACTCGTCGATGGTGATCGTGCGGAACGAGAAGGCCGCGTTCACGCGTCGCAGCCGCCCCTCCTTGTCGGTCACGTCGAAATGCCAGGTGATCCACTTCATCCCCTCGGAGGGATGCGGCTCGACGGCGACGACCTTCGTCACGCTGCCGCCTTGCCACGGCTTCGTCCAGTGCTCAACGATCGGGAGCGGCCCCACCTGGAAGTCGTCCGAATGCGGCGACTCCACATCGACGACGCCGACGCCGCCCGGTCCGAGGTGCCGCGCGACCACCTCGAGTGTGTCGACGAGGTCGTCGCTGGTCGCGAGGTGCTGCACGCTCCCCAGGGGGATGGTGACGAGGTCGAACGTCCGCCCGAGGTCGAGGTCGGTCATGTCGCCCTGCAAGTAGGCGACGTCGAGGCCCTTCGAGCGCTCGCGGGCGATCTTCAGCATTGCCTCATTGATGTCGACGCCGGTGACGTGTAACCCGGCGCGCGCCAGCCGGACCGTCACCCGCCCGGTGCCACATCCGAGTTCCAGCACGTCGTTGCCGTGGTTTGCGGCCAACCGCGAGTAGAACGACGCGTCGTCGTGGTATTCCTCGAAGTCGAGGTCGTAGAACGGCGCGATCGAGGTGAAGGCGTCATCGTCGGCGTGGGTGGGAGGGGGTAGGTCAGGCACGAGCGGATGCTACCGGATGGTGCAGGTAGGCGGGCGAGCCGCCGCGGGCCGGGGCGAGCGGCGCCCGGCCGCCCTCGCCGCTACGCTACGGCCATGCCGGACGTCGACCTGTCACAGCTCGAGGCCCTGATCCGGATCGTGCCGGACTTCCCGCAGCCGGGCATCCTCTTCCGCGACATCACCCCCCTCCTGTTCCACCCTGCCGCGCGCGATGCGGCTATCGAGGCGATGGCCGCCGCGGCACGCCGGCTGGACGCCGAGGTGGTCGCGGGCGTGGAGTCACGCGGGTTCATCTTCGGCCTGCCGATCGCCGAACGCCTCGGGCTGCCGTTCGTGCCCGTCAGGAAGTCCGGGAAACTCCCGCACGACGTTGCCACCATGCACTATGACCTCGAGTACGGGACGGCGACGCTGGAGATGCACCGCTCGCCTTCGGTGGCGGGGCGGCGGGTAGCGGTGGTGGACGACCTGTTGGCGACCGGAGGCACGGCCGAGGCCACCGCCCGCCTGGTGGACGCGCTCGGCGGGACCGTGGCGGGGTTCGTCTTCCTGATCGAACTGGCCGGCCTGGACGGCCGCGCCCGGCTCGGCGGGCGCGCTGCCAGCGCGATCCTGCGCTACTGAGCGCGGAGCGGCCCTGAATCAGGGCAAGACCGCCCAATTGCCCGCACGGAAGGCGTGGGGCACGCTTACGATCTCCCGGAACGAAGGCTCATAACGACCGTACGGGCGTGCGTCGGAGGCGCCATGGCGGAGGCTCCACGAGCGGAATTCGGCGTCATCGGCGGGTCCGGCTTCTACGAGATGCCGGGGCTGGCGGACGCCCGCGCCCACGCGGTCGAGACGCCCTACGGGACACCGTCGTCGGCTGTCACCGTGGGGTCGCTGGACGGCCAGCGGGTCGCCTTCATTGCCCGCCATGGCGAGGGGCACCACATCCTGCCCGAGGAACTGCCGTCTCGTGCGAACGTCTACGCGCTGAAGTCGCTGGGGGTCACGCGCATCCTCGCCGTCTCCGCGGTCGGGTCGCTGCGCGAGGAAATCCGGCCGCTCGACGCGGTCGTGCCAGACCAGGTGATCGACCGCACGACGGGCCGGCCCTCGACCTTCTTCGGCGGCGGTGCCGTGGCGCACGTCGGGTTCGCCGACCCATTCTGCCCGACGGTCTCAAGCGCGCTTGCCGACGCCGCCGAGGCCGCAGGCGTGAAGGTGCATCGCGGCGGCACGCTCGTCGTCATCAACGGGCCGGCGTTCTCCTCGCGCGCCGAGTCCCATCTGCACCGGCAGCGGGACGCCGACATCATTGGCATGACGACCTTGCCGGAGGCCAAGCTCGCCCGGGAAGCCGAGTGCTGCTACGCCTCGCTCTGCTTCGCCACCGATTACGACGTGTGGCGCCCAGGCGAGGAGGACGTCTCCGGCAGCCTGGTCGTCCAGAACCTGAACAAGAACGCGGCGCGCGCCCGCGAAGCAGTCCTGGCGGCCGTCGGCGCCCTCGCGGGGCAGCCGCGCACCTGCGGCTGCGGCGACGCACTGGCCCATGCGCTCATCACGGCGCCGGAGCGAGTCCCCCCGGCCACGCGGCAGCGCCTGGGCGTCATCGTCAGCCGCTACTGGGGCGCCGCCGGAGAGGGCGCCTGATGGCCCAGACCGTCGAGCGCGGCGTGGCCGGCGGAGGGCCGCTGCGGCCCGGACCCTGGGAGGTCCGGGAACTGCGGCAGCGCCGCGAGGTGCGCGCCTGGCTCGCGGCCGACCGGCCGTTCTCGGCCTACGCGCTGGGGCACCTCGAAGGCGGCCTGTTGGAGTACTCGCGCTTCTGGATCGCCGAGGGGCGGGGCAGCGGCGCGGGCGGCCTTGTGATGCACGCAAGGGCGCTGGGGCAGAGCATGGTGACGGTGGGCGACCCGGAGGCGGTGGCAGCGATCGCCTCGATCCATCCGGGGCCGCGTTCGACGTACCTGACGACGGCGGCACGCGAGCACGTCGACGCGCTGCGCGAGGCGTACCTGGTCGGCGACGTGCTGACGATGCGGCGAATGGCCGTGACGCGCAGCGAGTTCGCGCCCGTGAACGGCCTCACGCGACGGCTGCGCGGGCGGGACGCGGGACGGATCAACTGGCTGTACTCGATCGAGAGCGGGCGCGGTCGCTACTACCCGGACGCGATCGAGCAGGCGGTCTACTACGGGGTGGTCGAGGGCGACCTACTGGTGGCGGTGGCCGGGACGCACATCGTGGCGCCCAATGAGGGCGTGGCGGTGGTGGGGAACGTGTTCACCCACCCGCAGTACCGCGGGCGTGGCTACGCAGAACGCGTGACCTCCGCCGTCACGGCGGAACTGTTTGAGCGCGGCTGCAGCGAGGTCGTGCTGACCGTCGATCCGCAGAACACGCCTGCGGTTGCCGCGTACACGCACCTCGGCTTCCGGCCGGGGTCCGAGGTCGTGGAGGCGCGGCTCCGGCGGCGCGACGCGTTCGGCATCGCGCCGTGGTGGCGACGGACTCAGGCCGTGCGGCGCGGCCGCACGGTGGGTGCTGGAATCGAACTGGTAGACGCGAGGCCGGTCCTCGCGCGAGAGGACCGATGATGACGACGCAGCAGGCCCGCAATTACGCGGGCGACATCGCCAACGCCGGTCTCGCCCGCGAGGGGGTGCAGCGGATCGAATGGGCCGCACGGGAGATGCCGGTGATGCGGCAGATCCGTGAGCGGTTCGCGAAGGAGCAGCCGTTCCGGGGCATCCGTATGACGGCCTGCCTGCACGTCACTAGTGAGACGGCAAACTTGATCCTCGCACTGAAGGACGGCGGCGCGGACGTCCGCCTCACCGCCTCAAACCCGCTCTCCACGCAGGACGAGGTCGCGGCCGCGCTCGCCGTCGAGCACGGCATCGCGACCTACGCGATCAAGGGCGAGAGCACCGAGACCTACACGCAGCACCTCGAAGAGTCGGTCGGCCACCGACCACACATGACGATGGACGACGGCGCGGACGTCGTCGCCCTGCTGCACCGCACACGGCGCGACCTGCTGGACGGCATCGTCGGCGGCACCGAGGAGACGACGACCGGGGTGATCCGCCTGAAGGCGCTCGCGAAGCAGGGGAAGCTCGAGTACCCGATCATCGCCGTGAACGAGGCGAACACGAAGCACTTCTTCGACAACCGCTACGGCACCGGCCAGTCCACGCTGGACGGCGTGATCCGCGCGACGAACATCTTGTTCGCGGGCAAGAACGTCGTCGTCTGCGGCTACGGTTGGTGCGGCAAGGGCGTCTCGATGCGGGCAAAGGGCCTGGGCGCCCAGGTGATCGTGACCGAGGTGGAGCCGTTGCGCGCACTGGAAGCCGTGATGGACGGCTTCCGCGTGATGCCGATCGCCGAAGCCGCCCCGCAGGGTGACATCTTCATCACGGTGACGGGCGACGTGAACGTGATCGACCGCTCCTCGTTCGCGACGATGAAGTCCGGCGCGATCATGGCGAACTCGGGCCATTTCGACGCCGAGATCAACTTGAAGGCGCTGGGCGAGATGGCGGAGAGCCGTCGCGCGCTCCGCCCGTTCGTGGAGGAGTACCGGCTGATGGACGGCCGCGCGCTCGTCGTGCTGGCCGAGGGACGCCTGGTGAACCTCGGCGCCGCCGAAGGCCACCCCGCCTCTGTGATGGACATGTCCTTCGCCAACCAGGCGCTCTCCGCCGAATACATGGTGCGCGAGGCGAAGAACCTGAAACCTGACGTCTACGACGTCCCGAAGGTGATCGACGACGAGGTCGCGCGCCTCAAACTGGAGGCGATGGGTGTCCACATCGACACGCTGACCGAGGAGCAGGAACGCTATCTCAACTCCTGGGAACTCGGCACCGACTAGCCACCGCCACGCCACGACGCAGGCTCGCGCACGCGCGCCAGCCTCGATACGCTCGCGCGGGCCGGGGCGCCCCGACCGGCCCGCGAGGATGCAGTACGGAGGTCCGATGACTACCTCGTTCATGAGCAGCCCGTCGCTGCGCTTCACCAGCGAGTCCGTGACGGAGGGGCACCCGGACAAGATCTGCGACCAGATCTCGGACGCCGTGCTGGACGCGATCCTCGCGCAGGACCCGCGTTCGCGCGTGGCCTGCGAGACGGCGACCACGACGGGGACCGTCTGGGTATTCGGCGAGATCACGACGAACGCGTATGTCGAGATCGAGCAGATCGTCCGCTCCACCCTGCGCGACATCGGCTACACGAGCAGCGAGATGGGCTTCGACGCGGAGACGTGCGGCGTCATCTCCTCGATCAAAGGCCAGTCGCCGGACATCGCGCTGGGCGTGGGGGACGCACTCGAGGCGCGCGAGCACGCCGGCGACGTGGAGCAGTACGACCGTATCGGCGCAGGCGACCAGGGGATGATGATCGGCTTCGCCTGCAACGAGACCGACGAGTACATGCCCCTCACGATCTCGCTCGCGCACAAGCTGACCTTGCGGCTCACGGAGTTGCGCAAGAAGGGCGTCCTGCCCTGGTTGAGACCGGACGGCAAGAGCCAGGTGACGGTGGAATACGCTTACGGTGCCCCCCGCCGCATCGACGCCGTCGTGATCTCGACGCAGCATGCGCCGGAGATCGCCTACTCGGACTTGCGCGAGGCGATCGAGCGCGAGGTGATCAGCGCGATCTGCCCGCCGGAGTTGATGGACGACGAGACGAAGATCTTCGTGAACCCGACCGGACGTTTCGTCGTCGGCGGACCGATGGGCGACGCCGGGCTCACTGGACGCAAGATCATCGTGGACACCTACGGCGGCGTGGCCCGCCACGGCGGTGGCGCGTTCTCGGGCAAAGACCCGACCAAGGTCGACCGCTCGGCGGCGTACGCAGCACGCCACGTGGCGAAAAACGTGGTCGCCGCCGGCCTCGCCGACCGATTCGAGGTGCAGGTCTCGTACGCCATCGGCGTCTCGCATCCGACCTCGATCGCGTTCGAGACGTTTGGCACGGCCAAAATCGACGAGGCCGAGATCGGACGGCTGATCGAGGAGCACTTCGACATGCGCCCCGCCGCGATCGTCGACCGCTTCGACCTGCGCCGGCCGATCTATCAGCAGACGGCGTCCTACGGCCATTTCGGCCGCCCCGACCTCGACCTGCCGTGGGAGCGCCTCGATGTCGCGGACGCCTTGCGGAAGGCCGCGGGGCTGGGATAGTCCGAGGCCAAGACCACATAAGTACGTGATGGCGGGCCGCATGGCCCGCCTCCTTGATCGCGCGTACGATCGGTTGGATGCGAGCGATTGTGCTGGTCGGTGGAGAGGGCACGCGACTGCGCCCGCTGACCTGGCGGACGCCGAAGCAACTCGTCCCCGTCCTGAACCGCCCCCTCCTCGACCACCTGCTGGGGCACCTGCGTGACCACGGCGTCGACCGTGTGACGCTGGCGATGACGCGGCGCTCCGACCTCATCCAGCGGGCATACGAGGACGGCGCGCGGCTCGGGATCGACCTCGATTACGCGTACGAGGAGACGCCGCTCGGCTCGGGCGGGGCGATCGCCAGCATCGCCGGTGGATGGCGCGAGCCGTTCTTCGTCTGCAACGGCGACATCATCACCGACCTCGACCTCTCCGCGATGTGGCGCTCCCACCAGGAACGCGGCGCCGTGCTCTCGATCTCCCTCTTCGAGGTGGAAGACCCATCCGCCTTCGGCGTCGCCGACATCGCCGAGGGGTTCCGCATCAAGCGCTTCATCGAAAAGCCGAGACGCGAAGACGCGCCCAGCCGTCTCGTAAACTCCGGCACCTGGATCTTCGAGCCGTCGCTGCTCATGCAGATGGACCCGACGACCTTCCACCGGGTGGAGGAGCGTCTCTTCCCCGACCTTTGCAACGCGGGGCGGCCGGTCTTCGGCTTTGACCACTCGGGAGGCTACTGGGGCGACGTCGGCAATCCCGCAGCGCTGCTACGCGTGAACCTCGACCTCGTGCAGGGCGCGATCCCATCGTGGCTCGCGGGCGTGCCCGTCTCGCATGGCGTCCTCGTCGACCCGACCGCGAACATCGAGGACGGGGCGCGCATCCTCGGGCCCGCGGTCATCGGCGCCGGCGCGGTCGTGGAGCGCGGTGCGCGCGTGACGCAGAGCGTGCTCTGGGACGGCGTGCGCGTCGGCGCCGACGCCGTCGTACGGGGATCGACGGTCGCGAGCGGCGCCCGCATCGGCCCCGGTGCGACTGTCGAGGACGGTGTGATCGCGCACGACGGGATCGTGCCTGCGGGCGCGGCGTTGCGCGCGGCCTCGGTCGAACCCGGCGAGACATTTGGAGGGACTGCGGCATGACTTCGACGCCTCCGATCGTCTTCGGCACCGACGGCTGGCGTGGCGTGATCGCCGACGACTACACGTTCGAAAACGTGCGGGCCGTGGCGCAGGCGATGGCCGAGTGGATGAAGCGCGACGGCTATGCCGAGAAGGGCGTGACGATCGGCTACGACACGCGCTTCCTCTCCGGCTCGTTCGCCAGCGCCGCGGCCGAGGTGATGGCGGCAAATGGGATCAGGGTCGCACTGTCCTCGACGTTCCTCCCGACACCGGCGCTCTCCTTCGCCGTGCGTGAACGCGAGGCAGGTGCAGGCATCATGATCACGGCATCGCACAACCCCGCGCGGTGGAACGGCTTCAAGGTGAAACCGTGGTACGGCGGCTCCGCACCGCCAGAGGTCACCGCCGCCATCGAGGGCGCTATCCCGGCCGTCCAGGCGAGCGGACGGACACAGTATGCCGCGCTCGGAGAACTGGAGGCGCAGGGCCTCGTCGAGCGGTTCGACGTGCGCCCCTCGTATCTCCGCGCCTGCGCGGCCTTCGTCGACGTAGATCGGATCAAGGCGGCAGGGTTCCACATCCTCGTCGACTCGATGTTTGGCGCGGCGCAGGGGCTGATCGCCAAGGCCGTGCTGGGCGGCGCGACGACTGTGCAGGAGTTGCACGGCGAGCGGAACCCTTCGTTTCCGGGCCTGCGCGCGCCGGAACCGATCGCCCCAAACCTCACCGAGCCGATGGACCTCATCGCGAAGGGTGGCTTCGACTGCGGCCTCGCGACCGACGGCGACGGCGACCGTTTCGGGCTGATCGACGAGCGCGGCCGCTTCGTCACCCAACTCCAGACCTTCGCGCTCCTCGTGCATTACTTCCTGGAGGTGCGCGGGGAGCGAGGCGCGATCGTGCGGTCGGTGACGATGACGCGCATGGTCGACCGGCTTGGCGAGCTGTATGGGTGTCCCGTCCACGAGACGCGCGTTGGGTTCAAGTACCTGGGGCCGAAGATGATGGAGACGGACGCGATGATCGCGGGCGAGGAGTCCGGCGGTTCCGCGTTCCGCGGGCACATCCCGGAACGTGACGGCGTCTTGTCCGGCCTGCTCGTCCTCGACGCAATGGCGAAGACCGGGAAGCGGCCCTCCGAACTGCTCGCGGACGTCTACGCCCGGGTCGGGCCCCACGAGTACGACCGGATCGACGTGACGGTGCGTCCCGAGGAGCGCACCGCAATCGAGGAGCGCGTGGGCGGGGCACGTCCGGCGCAGGTCGCGGGCCTCGCGGTCACTGGCATGGACCAGATCGACGGCTATCGCTTCACCCTCGAGGGTGGCTGGTGGCTGCTGATCCGGTTCTCCGGGACGGAGCCGCTCATGCGGATCTATGCCGAGATGCCGTCCATGGCGCAGGTGGAACAGGCGCTCGCCGAAGGGCAAGCACTCGCCGGGGTCTCGCTGTGAGCGCAGAGTTCCCGCGACTCGATGACCCCGCGCTGGTCGAACGCGTCGACCGCTCCGGGTTTCACCGCCTGCTCAGCGCCCTTCCCTCCTCCGCGCGCGAGGCGTGGCGACTGGGCTCGATGTGGCCGCTCCCGTCCTCGCTCCACGCCCCACGTCGTGTGCTGTTCGCGGGCGTGGGTGGCTCCGCCATCGGTGGCGACGTCGTCGCGACGCTCGCGGCCGTGGCGTCCGACATCCCCGTGCAGGTCGTGCGACAGTACGAGCCGCCGCCGGTCGACGAGCACACGCTGGTGATCGCGTCGTCGTTCTCCGGCAACACCGAGGAGACGCTGGCGGCGTACGAGGCCTCGGCCGGCGCGATGCGCCTCGCGCTCACGACCGGCGGCGAGCTCGCCCGTCGAGCCACGCGCGACGGCGTACCGACCTTCACCTACTCCTGGGACGGCCCGCCGCGGACCGGACTCGGCTTTGGCGTGTTCGCGACGCTCGCGATGCTGAGCCGCCTGGGCGTCTTCCACCTGCCGCCACATGAGGTCGACGCCACGATCGACGCGCTGGAGCGGCACACAGCCCGCTGGGCACCGGACGCCCCCGCCAGCGAGGCGAAGCGGATCGGCCGCGCGCTCTACGACCGCGCCACGCTCGTGATCGGACCCGGCGCCCTCGAGGTCACCGCGCGCCGCTGGGCGGGGGAGATCGCAGAGAACGCGAAGCAGTGGGCGCTCGCCACCGGGTTGCCCGAGTTCAACCACAACCTGCTCGAGGCCGCCGGCGTGACGACGGTGCCGGGCCTCGGCGTGCTGTTGCTCGACTCACCGGTCGCCCACGCCCGAAACCGTCTGCGCGTCCGTGAGACCGCGCGCATCCTGCGCGCCGCCGGGACACCGGTCGAGGTGGTCGATCTCCCCGGCCGCACGATGCTCGAAACGATCATCCTCGGCTGCGCGCTCGGCTCGTGGTCGTCGTACTACCTCGCGCTGCTGCGCGGCGTCGACCCGTACCCGATCCCCGTGATGGAGGGTCTGAAAGCGCGGATGTCCGAGGGGTAACCGTGGACATCCTCACGCTCTTCGGGGCGATCGCGGTCAGCCTCATGCTCCTGTTCTATGCACTTGAGCATCGGTCACCCGCGTTCGTCCTCGCGTTCGCAGCGGCGTGCGCGGCGTCGTCCGCATACGGGTTCGCGCAGGGTGCCTGGCCCTTCGGCGTGGTCGAGGCGGTATGGGCAGGCGTAGCCTCGCGGCGATGGTGGAATCGACGACAGGCGACAGGATGAAGGTCTTGCTCGGTCATCACGACGTGGCGGTCGGAGATTCTGATGCCGGACCCAGAAACACAAGAGGCCGCCCGATGGGCGGCCTCTTTCGTCGTGGCGCGAGGCGTCGACTAGCGCTTCGTGAACTGGGCGGCCTTGCGGGCGCGCTTCAGGCCGGGCTTCTTGCGCTCCTTCACGCGCGGGTCGCGCGTCAGGAGGCCGTGGGCGCGCAACGGGCGACGGTAGCCCTCGTCCGCGGCGACGAGCGCGCGCGCGAGACCGTGGCGGATCGCACCGGCCCAACCGGAGATGCCGCCGCCCTGGACCTTCACCTGGATGTTGAACGTGCCCATCAGTTCGGTGACGGTGAGCGGACGCAGCATGTCCTCACGGGCGAACTCGCGGGTGATCACGTCTTCGACCGGCTTGCCGTTGACGAGGACCTTGCCGTTACCCGGGTAGAGGCGGACACGGGCGACGGCGGACTTTCGCCGGCCGAGGCCGAAGTGGTAGTGCTCGTTGGTCATCGCGTTACTCCTTCGCCGCGGTGGACTTGCCGCGGCCGGCGTTCACCTGCGCCTCGTGCGGGTGCTCCGGGCCGACGTATACCTTCAGCCGGCGCATGATCGCGCGGCCCCGCGCGTTGTGAGGGATCATCCCCTTCACGGCCCGCTCGACGACCCGCGTCGGGTCCATCGCCATCTGCTCACGCACCGTGCGCTCCCGGAGGCCACCCGGGTACCCGGTGTGGCGGTAGTAGGTCTTCTGGAGCGACTTCTGCCCGGTGACCTCGACCGTGCCCGCGTTGATCACGACCACGTGGTCGCCCATCGCGAGGTGCGGCTCGTATGTCGGCTTGTGCTTGCCGAGGAGCAAGCGGGCGGCCTCGCCGGCGACACGGCCGAGCGGGCGTCCGGCAGCGTCCAGGACGTGCCACTGCTCGCCCAGGTTGTTGCCGCTGAGGCGGAACGTCTTCTGTGTGATCATGATCGCCATCAGTTACCCCACTCGATCGTCCCGGGCGGATACCGCACCGCGACCAACGTCAGTCCCTGCGGTGGCGCTGCCGGCCCGGCGGATGCCGGTGGGCCGTCCACCAGTGCCGCAAACTCCGCGGGGCCGAGCCTTCCGGCCCCGACCCGCTGGAGCGCCCCCACCATCAGCCGCACCTGGTGGGGCAGGAAGCCGTCGGCCTCCAGCGTCACCTGCACGGCCTGCGGCGCGCATCGCTCGACGCGTGCGTCGAGGAGCGTCCGTCGCGTGGGATACCCCGCCGGCACCGCGCCGCTAAAGGCGGCCCAGTCCCGCGTGACCCCGACTGGCAGCAGCGCGCACGCCTCTGCCATGGCGGAGCCGTCCAACGGACGCTCCACCTGCCAGGCGCGATGCCGCGTGAGCGGCGCCCGCACCCGGCCGTCCTCGATCCGGTAGCGGTAGGTGCGCGCCACGGCCTGCCGCCGCGGGTCGAACCCGTCCGCCACCTCCGCGACCGCCCGCACCGCCACGTCCTCCGGGAGGAAGTGGTTGAGCGCGTCGCGCACCACGTCGGTCGCATGTGCCGTGTCGATGTCGAACGCGGCCACCTGCCCCAGCGCGTGCACCCCGGTGTCCGTCCGGCCGGCGAGCGCGATGCGCGTCTGCCTGCCGCTGAACTGCCCCAGGGCTCCTTCTACGACCTCCTGGACGGTGCGCACTGCGGCCTGCAACTGGCTGCCCGCGAACGCCGTCCCGTCATACTCCAGCAGCAGCGCCAGCCGCCGCCTGCCCATCTCCCTATACGAGCTCGAGCCGCGCGATCCGCGCAGCGTCGCCCTTGCGCTGGCCCAGCTTCACCACGCGGGTGTAGCCGCCTGCGCGCTCCGCGTACTTCGGCGCGACGGTGTCGAACAGTTGCTGCACGACGTCGCGGTCGTCGATGAAGGCGAGGGCCAGGCGGCGTGCATGCACGGTGTTCGCCTTGCCCAGCGTGATCATCTTCTCCACCATCGCCTGCACCTCTTTGGCGCGGGCCTCGGTAGTCTGGATGCCGCCATGCTGGATGACGTGCCGCGTGAGCGTGCGGAACATCGCCATCCGCTGCCCGGTCGGCATGTCGAACCTGCGGCCGGAGTCTCCGTGTCGCATCAGACCTGTCCTCTCGCGTCACACCTTGCGGTGCGGACGCGCGCTTCCTACTTCTCGCCCCGGTTGGCTTCTTTCAGGGCTTCCATCAACGCCGCACCCAGCGCGGAGACCGGCGTGTCGCCCTCGTCCTCTTCGTCCTCGTCTTCGTCACCCAGGTCGGACGCCGCGGCCGGCGTGCCGGCAGCCATCTCCGACGGGGCCGTGCGGCGGGACTCCGAGCGCGGGGCCGGGAACCCGTGGCCCACCAGTTTCTCCCGCAGTTCGAAGTACGACTTCTCGCCGAAGTTTCGGAGGGCGAGGAGTTCTTCCTCGCTCTTCTCGAGCACGGCGCCCACCGTCATCAAGCCGGACCGCTTCAGGCAGTTGTAGGCGCGGACGGAGAGGTCCAACTGCTCGATGGGCATGTCATAGCCCTCGAAGTGCGCCTCGGTGCGCGTGCGCTCCGGTTCCAGCGCGGCTTCTACCCGTCCGAGGAGCTGGAACGGGGCGAACTGCGCGCGCAGGATCTCCGCCGCCATCGAGATGGCGGCTTCGCCGTCGAGCGTGCCGTCGGTCCAGATCTCCAGGTCGAGCTTGTCGTAGTTGGTCTCGTGGCCCACGCGGGTGTTGGAGACGCGGTAGTTCACACGGCGCACCGGGGTGAAGAGCGCGTCGACCGGGATCACACCGATCGGCAGCCCCTCGGAGACCGTCGCCGGTAGGTAGCCGCGGCCGTTCTCGACGTTGAGGTCGATCGCGAGCGAAGCCCCGTTTTCCAGCGTGGCGAGCCGGAGCTCCGGGTTGACGATCTCGTAGTCGGCGGTGGACTGGATCTGTCCCGCCGTGACCTCCCCCGGGCCGGAGACCTCCAGGAACAGACGGGCGGCGCGGTCCGCGTAGGCGCGCAGCCGCACTTCCTTCAGGTTGAGCAGGAGCTCCGTCACGTCTTCCTTCATGCCGGGGACGGTGGAGAACTCGTGCTCCACGCCCTCGATGCGCACGGAGGTGATGGCGGCGCCGGGAAGCGAGGAGAGCAGCACGCGGCGCAGGGCGTTGCCCAGCGTCGTGCCGAATCCACGCTCCAGCGGTTCAGCGACCAGGTGGAGGTAGTCGGCCTCCACGGCCTCAATCCGGATCTCAGGTTGCAGCAGGTCGGCCAAGCGACACCTCTCTCGTCTCCTGCCCCACCCGGGGGCGACGAGGCGTTGTTGCGAATTCGCGCCGGGCTAGCGCGAGTAGTATTCGACGACGGCGTTCGGGTTGAAGAACGGCTCCCAGTCGCCCGGACCGGGCTCCGTGACCACGCGGCCCTTCAGGCCCTTGCGGTCCACCTCCAACCAGCCGGCCACGTCACGGTTCACGATCTCCTCCGCGAGGATCTTCGCGTAGGTGGAGCGTTTGCCGCGGTCAGTCAGTGAGATCTCCTGCCCGGCCTTCAGGCGCGCGGACGGCACGGAGAACTTCCGGCCGTCCACAGCGATGAGGCCGTGGCTCACCAGTTGCCGGGCCTGCGAACGCGTGCTCGCGAAGCCGAGGCGGTAGACCGTGTTGTCCAGCCGGAGTTCCAGGAGCGACATCAGGTTGTTGCCCGTCGCCCCCGGACGCCGCGCAGCGCGCTCGTAGGTGTGGCGGAACTGGCCTTCCATCAGGCCATACGCGAAGCGCACCTTCTGCTTCTCGATCAACTGCTGGCCGCGGTCAGACACCTTCCGGCGGCGCATCGACCGAGGTCCCGGGGGGAACGGGCGGCGCAGGACGGCGCACTTCGCCGTCCCGCAGAGCGAGACGCCGTAGCGGCGGCATTTCCGGCACTTGGGCCCCACGTAACGAGCCATGATTCCTCCGAGGTCGATCGCTGCGCGCGGACTGCTGACTACTGACGCGGGCGCCGGCGGGCGCGGCAGCCGTTGTGCGGGATGGGTGTCGTGTCGCGGATGCCCGTGACGCGGAGGCCGGCGGCAGACAGCGCGCGCACGGCAGCCTCGCGGCCGGGGCCGGGGCCCTTCACCGTCACGTCCACCTCGCGCATGCCGTTTTCCAGCGCCACGGCGGCCGCGCGCTCCGCGGAAAGTTGCGCCGCGTACGGCGTGCTCTTGCGCGAGCCCTTGAAGCCCACGACGCCGCCGCTGGCCCAGGTAAGGACGTTCCCGTTCGGGTCCGTCACCGTGACGATGGTGTTGTTGAACGTGGACGACACGAAGACGCGGCCGCGCGGAATGTTCTTCCGCTCGCGGCGTCGGGTGCGGGTCGTGGTCTGCTGCTGTCGGGTCCGGCCCATGACGATCCGCCCTCGCTACTTCTTCGTGGCTTTCTTCTTGTTCGCCACCGTCCGGCGTGCACCACGCCGCGTGCGCGCGTTCGTCTTCGTCCGCTGGCCGCGCACCGGCAGGCCTTTGCGGTGTCGGGAGCCGCGGTAGCAGTTGATCTCGATCAACCGCTGGATGTGTCCGCGCACCTGGCGGCGGAGGTCGCCCTCCACCAGCAGCTCACCCTCGATCACGGCGCGCAGCCGGCCGACCTCGTCGTCGGTCAGGTCGCGCACGACCGTCGCCGGGTCGACGTTTGTCTGCTGGAGGACGCGCATCGCGGTGGGGCGCCCGACTCCGTAGATGTACGGAAGCGAGAACGCCACCTGCTTGTCCCGTGGGATGTCAACGCCGGCGATGCGTGCCATGGCGCGTCTCCTAGCCCTGCCGCTGCTTGTGCTTCGCGGTCACACAGATCACTCGCACGTGTCCGTGCCTCCGGATGATCTGGCACTTGTCACAGCGCTTCTTCACGGATGCGGACACCTTCATGCCGAACTCCTCGAGGCCTTGCGGCCCCTGACACCACCCTGCACACCGGCCCCGCTAACGGAACCGGTACGTGATCCGACCCCGGGTCAGGTCGTAGGGACTCAGTTCGACGAGAACCTTGTCCCCCAGCAGGATGCGGATGTAGTTCATCCGCATCCGCCCTGAAATCCCGGCGAGGACGTGGTGACCGTTGGCCAGCTCGACGTCGAACATTGCGTTCGGACGAGCCTCCTTCACGATCGCCTCGACCTCGATCACCTCTTTTTTCTCGCGCGGTACGCGCGGTCCACGTGGCGGTTGCCGGTTGCCCCGTCCTCGTCCCATAGGCTTCGGACACGCCTCAGTCGAGGCGGGTCAAGACCTCCGGTCCATCCGCGGTGATCGCTATCGTCTCTTCCCAGTGGGCCGAGAGGCTGCCGTCACACATGACGACCGTCCACTGGTCCACGGTCTCCTCCGTCGCAGGCGCGCCCGCGCTGAACATCGGCTCCAGGGCCAACACCATGCCGGCCTGAAGCCGGATTCCGGTGCCGGCGCGGCCGTAGTTCGGCACGTGCGGCTCCATGTGCATCTTGCGGCCGACGCCGTGGCCGCCATAGCCGGTCACAATGCCGTAGGTGCCGGCCTTCGCGCCGATCGCGTGAGAGACGTCTCCCAGGCGGTTGCCCGGCTTCATCTCGTCGATCCCAGCCCACAGGGCGCGCCGCGTCGTCTCCACGAGCGCAAGGGCCTCCTCGCCCGCTTCACCCACCGGGGCGGTGAAGGCGGCGTCGGAGACCCAGCCCTTGTAGGTGACACCGAGATCGATCGTGACGATGTCCCCCTCCTGCAGCGCCCGGCTACCCGGGATCCCGTGCACCAGTTCCTCGTTCACCGAGTAGCAGATGGCACCCGGGTAGGGCGGCTTCCCCATCGGCGCGTAGCCGACGAAGGTAGGTTCCGCCCCGCGCTCCTTGATCGCCTTCTTGGCCAGCTGGTCGAGTTCGAAGCCGGTCACCCCGGGTCGGATGGCGTCCCAGAGCAGACGGCGTACCTGAGCATTGATGCGGCCCGATTGCCGCATCCCCTCAAGCTCCACCGCCGACTTCAACTCTACAGTCATCGCGTCAACTCGACAGACATATCAGTGTAGCGTCCCAAAGCCCTATGCCGCACCCGGGATACGGGAAATAGATTCGACCAGCCGGTCGGTGATCGCCTCCATGGCGCCTGTGCCGTCCACCTCATGCAGTTTGCCCTGCTTGCGGTAGAAATCTGCCAGCGCCTCGGTCCACGCCCGGTTGGTGTCCAGGCGCGTCTTCACCGTCGCGGGCTGGTCGTCCGCCCGTTGGGTGAGGGCGGCGCCACATTCGTCGCACTTGCCGGCCGCCTTCGGGGGCTTCGTCTGGTTGTGATAGATCGCACCACAGTTCGGGCAGGACCAACGTCCGGTCAGGCGCGCCATCAGGTCGCTTTCGGGCACCTGGATGTACAGGACGGCGTCGATCTGCTGCCCGCGGCCGGCCAGCGCACGGTCGAGCGCCTCCGCCTGCGGGATCGTGCGGGGGAAGCCGTCCAGCATCAGCCCGATCTGGGCGTCCGGCTTCTCGATCCGCTCGAGCAGCATGCCGATGGTGACCTCGTCCGGAACGAGTTCACCTTTCGACATGTAGTCCTGGGCGCGCTTGCCCAGTTCGGTACCGGCAGCGGCAGCCTCGCGGAACATGTCGCCCGTGGAGATGTGGAGCAGCCCCTTGCGCGTGGCGAGGATCTTCGCCTGTGTGCCTTTGCCGGCGCCGGGAAGGCCGAGGAGGATGAGTCGCATCAGGAAATGAACCCCTCGTAGTTACGCATGGTCATCTGTGCCTCGATCTGGCGCATCGTGTCGATGACCACCCCGACGACGATGAGCAGACCGGTCGCGCTGATCTGGAGCGCCTGCACGTTCGTCAGGCGGGTCGCGAGGAACGGCAGGACGGCGACGAAGCCGAGGAAGAGCGCCCCGCCCCACGTGATGCGGACGAGGACGCGCGTGATGTATTCGGCGGTCGGACGGCCGGGACGGATCCCGGGGATGAAGCCGCCCTGGCGCTGGAGGTTCTCCGGCAGGTTCTGCTGCTGGAACATCACCATTGTGTAGAAGAACGTGAACACCACCACGAGCGTGAAGGTTCCTGCCCAGTACACCGGTGCGGTGGGTGACAGCCAGCCCGCGAGATGGTCAGCGGTGCTCGCGATCCAGCCGACGTCCGCTGTGTTCGCGAGGAACTGCATGAACGCCGGCGGGAAGATCATGATTGACGTGGCGAAGATCAGTGGGATCATCCCCGCGCCGTTCACCTTCAGCGGGATGTGCGTCTGGCCCTGCTGCCGGTAGAGGCGCCCGCCGCGGAACTGCGAGCGCGCATACTGCACGGGGATCCGCCGCTGCGCCTCGTTGAACAGGACGATCAGCGCCACCACCGCGATCGCGAGGGCCGTGAGCAGCAGTAGCCCGCCGATGGCTGCGCCCGTGCCTGTGAGCACTCCCCGACCGATCAATGACGGCAGGCCGGCGACGATGCCGGCCAGGATGATCATCGACACGCCGTTGCCCAGGCCACGCTCCGAGATCAGTTCGCCCATCCACACCAGCAACATCGTGCCCGCGACCATCGCGAACAGCGTCGCCAGCGTGACGAGGCCCTGCGAGTTGAACCCGAGGCCGATCGACGTGATGCCGCCCAGCCGCTGGATCAGCAGCAACTGTGCGTAGCCCTGGAACGCGGCGAGCGGGAGCGTGACCCAGTGCGTGTAGACTTGGATCCGCTGCCGCCCCGACTCGCCTTCCTGGCTCAGCGCCTGCAGGCGCGGGATCAGCGGCGAGGCGAGTTGCATCACGATCGAGGCGGTGATGTACGGGTAGACGCCCAGCGCCGCGATCGAGAGGTTCTTCAGGGCGCCGCCCGAGAAGATGTTGAGGAAGCCGAGGATCGCGTTGCTCTCAAACGTCTGCTTCAACTGCTCCCGGTCGACGCCCGGCACCGGGACGTGCGCGATGAAGCGGAAGATGAGCAGCATGCCGATGATGAAGAACAACTTGCCGCGGATCTCCGGCTGACGGAAGGCATCGATCCCCGCCTGCAGGAGGCGCGGCCGGTTGCCCGCCGACGATCCGGAGTTAAAGCCCATGCGGACTAGCCCTTCGCCTGCGCACGGCCGTGCTTACGGTCGCGCGGCGTCCGCGCCGCGGGCGCGGACTCTTCAAACGTGCCGCCCGCCGCGGAGATCGTCTCCTTCGCGGACGCCGAGATCCGCGGCGCCCGGACGGTGAGGGCGAACGGCAGTTCACCGCGGCCCAGCACCTTGTACGGCTCATCCGCCCGGCCCAGCAGACCGGCGGCGTGCAGCGCGTCACCGTCGATCACAGCCCCCGCGGTAAACCGCTCGGCGAGAACGTCGACGTTCACCGCACGGAACTCCGTGCGGAACGGGTTCTTGAAGCCGCGCAGTTTTGGCGCCCGCCGGACGACCGAGATCTGGCCGCCCTCGAAGCCGGGGCGGACGCCGCCGCGGGCGTTCTGGCCCTTCCGGCCGCGCGTCGCGTAAGTGCCGTGGCCCGAGGCATTGCCGCGGCCGACTCGTTTCGAGGGCCGCTTGGCGCCCTCGGCCTGACTGAGGTTGTGCTGGTCCATGCTTACTGGACCTCCGTCACGGTGACCAGGTGGCGCACTTTTCGGACCATGCCGCGGATCGTGCGGCTGTCGTCGTGCTCCACGGTCTGCTGCAGCCGGCGGAGGCCCAGGGCGCGCACTGTCGCCTTCTGGTCCCACGCGTAGCCGATTGCCGACTTGGTGTAGGTGACGCGGATCTTCGCCATCACCGGCTCCTTACACGCCTGCCAGCGCGAGCCGGCGCTCGCGTGCGGCCTTCGGGTCGCGCAGGCCGCGCAGGCCCTTCACCGTCGCGTTCACGACGTTGATCGGGTTGGTCGAACCCTGCGTCTTGGCCAGCACGTCGGTCACCCCGGCGGCCTCCATCACGGCGCGCACGGCGCCGCCGGCGATGAGCCCGGTGCCGGCCGCGGCCGGATGCATGATCACGCGGGTCGCCTTGAACTCCGTGATCAGGTCGTGCGCCAGCGTGGCCGTCCCCGGCCGCATCTGCACCTTGAACATCGTGCGGCGCGCGATCACGCCGCCCTTGCGGATGGCCTCCGGCACCTCGGCGGCGCGGCCCATGCCAAAGCCGACGCGCCCGGCGCCGTCGCCCACCACCACGATCGCGGTGAACGAGAAGCGACGGCCGCCCTTCACCACCTTCGCGACGCGGTTGATGAAGACGACCTTCTCGATGAACTCGGGCGTCTCGTCCTCGTCACGCCGGCGGTCGCGCCGGCCGCGGTCGCCGCCCGGGCCGCCGCGGTCGGGGCCGCCACCGCGGCCACCACGGCCGCCGCCACCGGGGCGTGGTCCCTGGTTCACCATTAGAAGACCAGCCCTTCTTCGCGCGCCGCGTCCGCGAGGATCTTCACGCGGCCCGCGTAGCGGAACCCGCCGCGGTCGAAGATCACCTCGGTGATCCCGTGCTGCTTCGCGCGCTGCGCGACCAGTGCGCCGACCTGTTTGGCGCGGTCACTCTTCGATCCCGTGGCACCGAGCGCCGTTTCCCGGTCGGAGGCGGCGGCGAGCGTGCGGCCCGCGGCGTCGTCGATCACCTGGACATAGATGTGCTGGTTCGAGCGGAACACGGCGAGGCGCGGGCGTTCCGGCGTGCCGGTGACCCGGCGCCGGACGCGCGTGTGGCGACGAATGCGGGCGGAGTGCGCGTTCTGTTGCGACATTACTTGCCCTTCGTCTTCTTCCCGGCCTTCAGCTTGATCCGCTCACCGCGGTACCGCACGCCCTTGCCGTGGTACGGCTCCGGCGGGCGGACGCGCCGCACGAGGGCCGCCTGCTGGCCGACGACCTGCTTGTCGGTGCCGTCCACGTGCAGCAGCGTGTTCGTCTCCACGACAAACGCCGCGCCAGGCAGCGGGTGCATCTCCACCGGGTGTGAGAACCCGACGGTGAGGACCAGGTTCTGTCCCTGCAACTGCGCGCGGTAACCCGTGCCCTGCAGTTCCAGCGACTTCCGGAAGCCCGTGGTCACGCCCGTCACCATGTTGGCGATGAGCGCCCGCGTCAGGCCGTGCAGCGCGCGGTTCTCCTTCGAGTCGTCCGGGCGCGTGACGACGGCCGTGCCGTCGGCGACCGTGACGTGGATGTCCGGATGCACCTGCTGGACGAGGGAGCCCTTCGGGCCCTTCACCGTGCAGGTCTGGTCCGCCATGGAGATCTCCACGCCGGACGGGATCGGGATGGGGAGCCTGCCGACTCGTGACATCTCGGCCTACCAGACGTAGCAGAGCACTTCGCCGCCGATACGCCGACGCCAGGCCTCGCGGCCTGACATGACGCCCTGCGACGTGCTCATGATCGCGACCCCGAGGCCACCGAAGACCCGCGGGATCTCTCGCTTGTTCACATACACCCTCAGGCCGGGCCGGCTCACCCGGCGGATGCCGGAGATCACGGCCTTGCGGTCCTCACCGTAGGTGAGGTCCAGCTTGAGGAAACTGCGCGGACCGTCCACCACATCTTCGATGCCGCGGATGAAGCCCTCCGAGTGGAGGACCTCCGCGACCGCGCGCTTCACTGTCGACGCCGGAATCTTGACGTCGTCGTGTCGCGCCTCCGCTGCGTTGCGGATGCGGGTGAACATGTCTGCCAGGGGGTCGGACTGGGTCATCCGGATCGCCTGCCTTCTCCTGCGTGGGTTCCGTTACCGCGCCACGAACATGCCGGTACGGCTACCACGAGGCCTTTTTGACGCCGGGCAGCATGCCCTGCACGGCCAGTTCCCGGAACTTGATCCGGGAGACACCGAAATCGCGGATATACCCGCGAGGACGGCCTGTGATCTGACAGCGGTTACGGAAGCGGGTCGCGCTGGCGTCGCGCGGCATCTTGCCGAGCCGCCAGTACGCCTGGTCCTTCGCCTCAGCCGAGGCGTTCCCGTCCTTGATCACCGCCACCAACTCGGCGCGACGCTTCGCGTGCAGCGCGACGAGGCGCTGGCGTTCCGCGTTCTTGACGAGCTTGGACTCTTTTGCCATTCGGTCCGCCTACTTCTTCGCAAACGGCATGCCGAGGAGTTCGAGCAGCCGCTTGCCTTCTGCGTCCGTCTTCGCTGTGGTGACAATGTTCACCTGCAGCCCGCGCACCCGGTCCACCTGGTCGAACGGCAGTTCCGGGAAGATGACCTGCTCCGACAGGCCGAGCGAGTAGTTCCCGCGGCCGTCGAAGGCGTCCGCCGGCACGCCGTGGAAGTCCCGCACGCGCGGGAGCGCCGCCCCCATCAGGCGGTCCAGGAACTCCCACATCCGCGCCCCGCGCAGCGTGACGGCCAGGCCGATCACGTTGCCCTCGCGCAGCTTGAAGTTCGAGATCGCCTTCTTCGAGCGGCGGACGTACGGCTGCTGCCCCGTGATGGAGCGCAGGTCGCCCGTCGCCGACTCGACGGCCTTCGCGTTCTCGATCGCCTCGCCCAGGCCGATGTTCACCGCGACCTTCACGACCGCGGGGACCTGCATCACGTTCTGGTAGCCGAACTCGCCCATCAGCGTCTTCGCGACTTCGTCCTGATAGCGCGCCTTGAGCCTGGGGGCGGTAGAAGTGGCTGTCGCCATTAGTCGATCGCCTCCCCGCACTTCTTGCAGCTGCGCACCTTGCGCCCGTCGTCCAGCACCTTGAAGCCGACACGGACGGCGTTGCCGCAGGAGCGGCAGATCACGGCCAGGTTGGACACCGCGATCGGCGCCTCCATGTCGATGATGCCGCCCACCTGCTGCGGGCCGGTGGCGCGCTTGTGCTTCTTCACCATGTTGATCCCGGTCACGACGGCGCGCCCCGCGTCGGGGTTCACCGCGCGGACGGTGCCGCGGCGGCCGCGGTCCTTGCCCGCGAGCACCTGCACCTCGTCGTTCCGCTTCACCTTCGCGGCCACTACAGCACCTCCGGCGCGAGCGAGATGATGCGCATGAACCGGCGGTCACGCAGCTCGCGGGCGACGGGCCCGAAGATGCGCGTTCCGCGCGGGTTGCCTTCCTTGTCGTTCACCAGCACCGCCGCGTTCTCGTCGAAGACAATCACGGAGCCGTCCGGGCGCTGCACCGGGAACTTCGTCCGCACTACGACGGCGCGCACCACGGTGCCCTTCTTCACGTTGCCGTTCGGCTGGGCCTCTTTCACCGTCGCCACGATGAGGTCACCCACCGAGGCATACCGGCGCTTCGAGCCGCCCAGCACCCGGATGCACAGGAGTTCCCGCGCGCCCGAGTTGTCCGCGACCTTCAGCCGGGTCTCCTGCTGGATCATCTAGGACGCCCCATCCCCGGCATCGCCGGCCGAGGTGTCCTCGGCGGCGGCGTGTGCGGCGGAGCGCTGCATCTCGGCGACGAGGTTGCGGTCGAGCGCCTCCGGCGCGACCTCAGCCACGGCACGTTCGGTCAGCACTTCCACCAGCATCCATCGCTTCAGCTTGCTCATCGGACGGCACTCTTCGATCCGCACGGTGTCGCCGACCGTGGCGGTGTTCTGTTCGTCGTGCACGTGGTAGCGCTTCGTGCGCCGGATCACCTTGCGGTAGAGCCGGTGTCGCGCCGCGCGCTCGATCTGCACGACGATCGTCTTGTCACCCTTGTCGGAGACGACGGTGCCCACCCGGCTCTTCCGGTTGACCGCCTGCCCCGCTGCCAATTGCTCGGCGGCCATTGCTATTCCTTGCCCTTGGCGGCGTCGATCTCCGCCAGGATCTCGCGCTCCTTCAGGAGCGTCCGCACACGCGCGATGCGCTTGCGCGCCTTCGCGACCTCGGAGTTGTTCGCCAGCTGGCGCGTGGCGGCCTGGAACCGCAGGTTGAAGAGCGTCTGGTGCGCGCTCTCCAGTTCCTGCTTCAACTGCTCGTCCGGCATCGATCGCAGAGAGGTCGTGACAGCACTCACTGGTACGCGTCCTCCTTGCCGATGACCTTCGTGTCCACGGGCAGCTTGTGGTGCGCCTTGCGGAACGCCTCGCGGACCGCGGCCTCCGGCACGCCGGCGACCTCAAACATCACACGGCCGCGCTTCACGACGGCGACCCAGCGGTCCGTCGCGCCCTTGCCTCCACCCATGCGGACCTCGACCGGCTTCTTGGAGACCGGCTTGTCCGGGAAGATGCGGATCCACACCTTGCCGCCGCGGCGGAGGGTGCCCGTGATCGCGCGTCGCGCGGACTCGATCTGGCGTGCGTCCACCCAGGCCGTGGTCTGCGCCTGCAGGCCCCACTCGCCGAAGACGACGGTGTTGCCGGAGTGCGCGGCGCCGCGGCGGTGGCCGCGGAACGACCGGCGGAACTTGGTGCGTCGGGGCATCAGCATGGCGCTATTCCCCCTCCACCGTCGTGACCACCAGCGGGTTGGTGTCCGGGGTCACGTCGCCCTTGTAGATCCAGCACTTCACGCCGATGACGCCGAAGGTCGTCCGCGCCTCGGCCTTGCCGAAGTCGATGTCCGCACGGATCGTGTGCAACGGGACGCGGCCCTGCATCTCGTGCTCCACGCGGGACATCTCCGCGCCGCCCAGGCGGCCGCCGATCTTCACCCGACAGCCGAGCGCCCCGCGCTGCATGGTCCGCTGCACGGACTGCTTCATCGCGCGCCGGAAGGCCACGCGGCGCTCCAACTGGTCGGCCACGGAGCGCGCCACCAGGTACGCGTCCAGTTCAGGGACGCGGATCTCTTCGATGTTCAGCCGGATGCGCTTGTCAGTGGAGCGCTGCAACAGCGCCCGCAACTGCTCCGCGTTCTGGCCGCCGCGGCCGATGACGATGCCCGGCTTGGCGGTGTGCACCGTCATCGTGACCTGGTTCGCGTTCCGGTCGATCGTGACCATCGACACGCCCGCCTCGGGCAGCGTCCGCATGATCAGGTCGCGCAGCCGCATGTCCTCGAGCGCAAGGTCGGCGTACTGCGTGTGGCGCGCGTACCACTTGGACTGCCAGTCTTTCGTGACGCCGACGCGGAACCCGTACGGGTGAATTTTTCGACCCATTAGAACTGGTTCCCCTCGACGACCACTTCGATGTGGCTGTAGCGCTTCACCATCGGCGCCGTGCGGCCGCGGGAGCGGGCGCGGAAGCGCTTCAGCGTCCTGGCGTCCCCGGCGGCCGCGCTCTTGATGCGCAGGCCGTCCGGGTTCAGGTCAAAGTTGTTCTCCGCGTTGGCGGCGGCCGACTTCACGACCTTCCAGACGATGCGCGCGCTCCGCTGCGGCATGAACTGCAGCAGGTTCAACGCCTCGTCCACCGGACGCCCCTTGATGGCGTCCAGGATCAGCCGCACCTTCTGAGGGGCGACCGGCTGGTCTTTGGCGAGAGCACGCACGTCCATCAGCGCTTCCTCGTCGTCGTCTCGGACTTGCCGCGGTGGCCACGGAACGTGCGCGTGAACGCGAACTCTCCGAGCTTGTGGCCCACCATGTTCTCCGTGCAGAACACCGGCACGTGGCGCCGGCCGTCATGCACCGCGATCGTCATCCCCAGCATCTCCGGCATGATCGTGCTCGCGCGCGACCAGGTCCGGATGATCTCCCGGCGGTCCGCACCGGCCACCGCGAGCACCTTCTTCAGGAGCTTCGGGTGGACGAACGGCCCCTTCTTCGTTGAGCGCGACATCCGTCCCCCTTACCGCCGGCCCTGCGAGCGACGACGCACGATGAAGGTGTCCGTGCGCTTGTTGCTGCGGGTCCGGTATCCGAGCGCCGGCTTGCCCCAGGGCGTCTTCGGCCCGGGCATGCCGACTGAGGTCTTGCCTTCACCACCGCCGTGCGGGTGGTCGACCGGGTTCATCGCCGAACCGCGGACTTCCGGCCGGCGGCCGCGGTGACGCGCACGCCCGGCCTTGCCCAGCTTCATCTGCTGGTGCTCGCCGTTGCCGACGATCCCCACCGTCGCCCGGCAACCTTCCGGCACGCGGCGCATCTCGCCGGACGGCAGGCGCAATAGCGCGTAACCGTTCTCCTTGGCCATCAACTGGATGCCGTTCCCCGCCGAGCGGCCGAGTTGGCCGCCCCGCCCGGGCGACATCTCCACGCAGTGCACCATCGTGCCGGTGGGGATGTTCGCCAGCGGCAGCGAGTTGCCGCGCGCCACCGGCGCGTCGTCCGCCGACAGCACCGCGTCGCCGACCTTCATCCCGTCCGGCGCCAGCATGTAGCGCTTGTCGCCGTCCGCGTAGACCACGAGGGCGATCCGCGCCGAGCGGCCGGGGTCGTACTCCAGCGCCGTGATCTTGCCCGGCACTCCGAACTTCTCGCGCTTGAAGTCGATGATCCGGATCAGGCGCTTCGCGCCGCCTCCGCGATGCCGGACCGAGATTTTGCCGCCGGAACGCCCGTCCGTGCGGCTCTTCGACACGGTCAGGTTCTTCTCCGGCGCTTTCTTCGTGAGCTCCTGGAACGTGAAGCCAGTGGCGCCTCGGCGTCCGGGGGAGGTAGGACGGAACTTGCGAATCGGCATCGCCTAGATCCCCTCGAACAATTCGATCGTGTCGCCCGGCTTGAGCGTCACGATGGCCTTTTTCCAGGACGACGGGTCAGCGCCGGGACGGCCGTTGCGCGTCCGCTTCCGCTTCCCGCGCTGCATCGTCGTGTTCACTTCTTCCACAGTCACATTGAAGGCGCGTTGCACCGCTTCTTTGATCTGCGGCTTGTTCGCGCCGGTCGAGACCTCGAAGACGTACTTGTGCAGGCCGCCGAGTGCGGTGCTCTTCTCGGTCACAATCGGGCGGCGCAGCACCTCGTACGGATGGATTTCCTTCGGCACGGTTACGCCTCCACCCGCTCGCGCTTCGCGGCGCGCTCGCCGCCCCACAGCGCCTCGATGCGACGCACCGCGTCCACCGTCAGCACGAGGGACTTGTGCGCCAGCATGTCCGCCACGTTCAGCGTGTCCGCCGGAACCACCCGCGCGCCGTCCACGTTGCGCGCGGACATGAACGCCATCCGGTCCGGGCCCCCCGTGACGATGAGCGCGGACTGTCCCGCACCCGTCGCCGCGAGCAGCGCCACCACGGCCTTCGTCGACGGCGTCGCGAGGCCGAGGTCGTCCACCACCGTCAGCCGCTGCTCCGCCAGGCGCGAGGACAGCACGGAGCGGATCGCCAGCCGCCGCATGCGCTTCGGCAGCCGCTGCGTGTAGTCGCGCGGGCTCGGCCCGAAGACGACACCACCGCCGCGGTGGAGGGGAGAGCGGATACTGCCCTGCCGGGCCATGCCCAGCCCCTTCTGCCGCCGGATCTTCACGGTCGACCCCTCGACCTGTCCGCGCGTCTTGGTCGAGTGCGTCCCGGCACGGCGGGCCGCCAGTTGGGCGACCAGCGTCTGGTGGACCACGGCCTCGTTCGGGTCGATCCCGAACACCGCGTCCTCCGCGTCGATCTGCTCCTTGGGCTGGCCGGCCAGGTCAACTACCTGCAACTTCATGCCGAGGCCTCGCTCTCCGCGTCGTCTGCCTCGACCACAGTGCCCGGGACGACCGGCGCGACGTAGCCCTTCAACGGCTTCAGGCGGCCGACCTCGACGGTCACCATCCCGCCGCGCGGGCCGGGGACGGAACCTTCGATGAACAGCAGGTTGCGCGTCGGGTCGTTCGCCACGACCAACTGGTTCAGCACCGTGCGCGTCACGTTTCCCATGTGGCCGGCCATGCGCTGGCCGCGGTACGTGCGGCCCGGCGTGGTGCCGGAACCGACGGAGCCCGGAGCGCGATGGCGGTCGGACTGGCCGTGGGTCTTCGGGCCGCCACGGAAGTGGTGCCGCTTCACGCCGCCGGCGAACCCCTTGCCCTTGGAGGTGGCGGTGACCGCCACGTACGTGCCCGGCTCGAAGCCCTCGCACGTCACGGTCTGGCCGAGGGTGAACCCCGCGACGTCGTCCACGCGGAACTCTTGCAGGCGAGTCAGCACCTGGCGCTCGAGCCCGGCGGCGCGTAGGTGCCCGCTCTCCGGCTTGTTGGTGCGCTTGCGCGTCCCCGAGAACGCGAGTTGCACGGCGGTGTAGCCGTCGCGGTCAGGCGTGCGGAGCTGGGTCACGAAGTTCGGGCCGAGCTCGATCACGGTGACGCCGTGCACACGGCCGGAGCCGTCGTACAGGCGCATCATGCCCGCTTTGCGTCCGATCATCCCGGTGGTCATGCCGGCGTCCTTACAGCTTGATCTCGATGTCCACACCGGACGGCAATTGCAGCCGCATCAGCGTGTCCACCGTGCGCGACGTCGGCTCCAGGATGTCGATCAGCCGCTTGTGAGTGCGGGTCTCGAACTGGTCGCGCGAGTCCTTGTCAATGAACGGAGAGCGCATCACGGTGTACCGCCGAATGCGGGTGGGCAGCGGCACGGGGCCGGCGACCACAGCGCCGGTGCGCTGGGCCGATTCCACGATCTGCTTCGCCGAGGCGTCCAACACGCGATGGTCGAACGCCTTCAGCTTGATGCGGATGCGCTGTTGAGCCATGCCGGTCCCCTGTCGTCTATCTGCCGTCAGTGCTCTTCAGTTACTCGATGATCTTGGTGACGACGCCGGCGCCGACGGTGCGGCCGCCCTCGCGGATCGCGAAGCGCAGGCCTTCCTCGATCGCGATCGGGTAGATGAGCTCAATGTTCATCTGCACGTTGTCGCCCGGCATCACCATCTCCATGCCCTCCGGCAGGGAGACGTTCCCCGTCACGTCCGTCGTCCGCACGTAGAACTGCGGCCGGTACCCGTTGAAGAACGGCGTGTGCCGTCCGCCCTCCTCCTTGGAGAGCACGTACACCTCGCCCATGAACTTCTTGTGCGGCGTGATCGACCCCGCCGCCGCCAGCACCTGCCCGCGCTCCACGTCGTCGCGCTCGATGCCGCGCACGAGCGCCCCGACGTTGTCGCCGGCCTGGCCCTCCGTGAGCGTCTTGTTGAACATCTCCACGCCGGTCACGGTCGTCGTCTTCGTCGGCTTCACGCCCACGATCTCGACCGTCTCGCCGACCTTCACCTTGCCTCGCTCGATGCGCCCCGTGAGCACGGTGCCCCGGCCCTTGATCCCGAAGACGTCTTCGATCGCCATCAGGAACGGGCGGTCCACCATCCGCTCCGGCTCCGGGATGAAGGAGTCCACCGCCGCCATCAGGTCGAGGATCGGCTTGTACTCCGGCGCGTTCGGGTCGGTCGAGGTCGACTCCAAGGCCTTGAGCGCCGAGCCGCGGATGATCGGGGTGTCGTCCCCGGGGAAGTTGTTCGCCGTCAGCAGCTCGCGCAGCTCGAGCTCGACCAGCTCGAGCAGCTCTTCGTCGTCCATCATGTCGCACTTGTTCAGGAAGACGACGATCGAGGGCACCTCGACCTGGCGCGCGAGCAGCAGGTGCTCGCGCGTCTGCGGCATCGGGCCGTCAGGAGCTGCGACGACGAGGATCGCGCCGTCCATCTGTGCCGCGCCCGTGATCATGTTCTTGATATAGTCGGCGTGCCCGGGGCAGTCGACGTGGGCGTAGTGGCGCTTCTCCGTCTGGTACTCGATGTGCGAGATCGAGATGGTGATCCCGCGCGCCCGCTCTTCCGGCGCGTTGTCGATCTCCTCGAACTTCGAGTAGTCCGCAAACCCCTTCAGCGCGAGCACCTTCGTGATCGCCGCCGTCAGCGACGTCTTCCCGTGGTCGACGTGACCGATCGTCCCGATGTTCAGGTGCGGCTTGGTCCGCTCGAATACGCCCTTGGCCATCAGTCCTACTCCTCCACCGTCCCGTGCCGTCTCGTCCGCTGCGCCTCGATCAGTCGAGGACGCTGGAGCCCCCAATGAGACTTGAACTCATGACCTCGTTCTTACCAAGAACGCGCTCTGCCACTGAGCTATGGGGGCCCGTGTCCGGCGTCCTGGTCGCCGTGAAAATCCGCTGGTGCACGGGACAGGATTCGAACCTGTGTAGCCGTAAGGCGGCGGTTTTACAGACCGCTGGAATTAACCACTCTCCCACCCGTGCGGGGAGCATCCGCCCTGCTGTCCGACCCAGGGTCGAGGCCGCCGCCCCCGCTGGGCCTGGAGCCCGAGGAGGGATTTGAACCCACAACCTTCCGCTTACAAAGCGGCTGCGCTGCCGTTGCGCCACTCGGGCACACCGCGAGCCCACCGGACGGGGCGGCAGAGAGAATCAACCGCCCTTCCGGGCGGCCATCGAGAAGTATACGGAGCCCCGGATGCCACGATCAACGTAAGCAGGCGCAACGGGCACCCTTCAGTGCTCCCAACTCGAGGCAAGGGCACCCAGAGAACTGCTAAGGTTCGTCAACCTTCTCGCGGTCCGACGAGCGGTGGCGCCCGTCCGCATAGGATGAGGCCTCGCCCGTCGGTCGATGCAGGAGCCGGAGGCTCGCGCATGTCGCCCTCAACCATCGTCACGGTCATCGCCCTGGTGACCGCTGTCCTGCTCGCCCTCTGGGTGCTGGCCTCCTCGTTCTTCACTGTGGAGCAGCAGACCGCGGCCGTGATCGAACGGTTCGGGAAGTTCCTGCGGCTCGCGGACGCCGGACTGGGGTTCAAGATCCCCATGATCGACCGCATCCACCAGCGGGTGAGCCTGCGGGTGCAACAACTCGATGTCAGCGTGGAGAGCAAGTCCAAAGACAACGTCTTCGTCGTCCTGGCGATCGTGATCCAGTACCAGGTGCGGCCGGACCGCATCCAGGACGCCGTGTACCGCCTGACCGACCACCAGCGCCAGATCGAGTCCTACGTCTTCGACGTCGTCCGCGCGCAGGTGCCGATCATGACCCTCGAGGAGGCGTTCGAGAACAAGGACTCGATCGCCACCGCTGTGGACACCGACCTGACCGGCCGCATGGAGCAGTACGGCTACGAGATCGTCAACGTCCTCGTGAACGACATCAACCCGGACGACCGGGTGAAGGTCGCGATGAACGAGGTCCAGGCCGCCCACCGCGAGCGCGAGGCGGCCGTGCAGCGTGCCGAGGCGAACCGGATCACCCTCGTCAAGCAGGCGGAGGCCGAGGCGGAGAGCAAGAAGTTGCAGGGCGAGGGCCTCGCGAACCAGCGGAAGGCGATCGCCCAGGGCCTCCGCGACTCGGTCGAGCTCGTGCGCGGATCGAACCCCGATGACCGTGTGGACGAGCGCTCGCTGATGGACTTGCTACTGCTCGGGCAGTGGATGGACACGCAGAAGGAGATCGCCGCCGGCTCGAAGGCGACGGTCATCTTCATGCCGAACAACCCAGGCGCGGTCTCCGACATCGCCCAGCAGATCCGCACTTCCATCCTCTCGGCGGAGGCCGCCCACCTCGGTACGGAGCCGGCGCCCGGGCGGTAGCGGGCACCCGCCCGCCGCGCTGCGGCCAACGACCGACGCGTTACTATTGATCCCCGCGCGAGCCCCGCTCAGGGGTGGCGCGTGGCCGCGAAGGCGACGTCCATGGGATTCCTCGACGGTGTCCGCGAAGACATCCACGCCGCGATGCAGCGCGACCCCGCCGCCCGCTCGGCGCTCGAGGTGCTGCTTACCTACCCCGGCGTCCACGCCCTGATCGCACACCGCATCGCCCACCGGGTCGACGCCGCGGGGTTCCCGCTGCTCGCGCGGCTCGTCGCGAACACGGCGCGGATGGCGACCGGCGTCGATATCCACCCGAAGGCGCGCATCGGCCACTTCCTCTTCATCGACCACGGCATGGGCGTCGTCATCGGCGAGACCGCCGAGATCGGCGACCGCTGCCACATCCTCCAGGGAGTCACCCTCGGCGGCACCTCCACCCGGCACGAGAAGCGGCACCCCACACTGGAGGACGACGTCCTCGTGGGGGCAGGCGCGAAGGTGATCGGCGCGGTCACGATCGGCGCGGGCGCGAAGATCGGCGCCGGGTCGGTCGTCGTCTCCTCGGTGCCGCGCGGTGCGACGGTCGTCGGCGTGCCCGGCCACGTGATCGCCTACGCCAACCGCACGAACGACACGATCGAGCGCCTGCCCGACCCCGAGTGGGACCGCATCGACGCCCTCGAACGCCGGCTCACCGCCCTGGAGGCGGAGATCACCTCGTTCGACGCGCAGCGCAGGCACGACGAGCAGCAGCGCCCCGCGGCGGGAGACGGCCGGGAGTCGATCGGGTGAGGTTGCAGAACACCCTCACCGGCGCCGTCGAAGAACTCGTCCCCGTCGTCCCAGGCCGGATCGGCATCTACGTCTGCGGCGTGACGCCGTACGACTCCGCCCACGTCGGCCACGCGATGTCGCTGATGGTCTATGACGTGCTCGTGCGCTACCTGCGCTGGGCTGGGAACCCGGCAGGCGGCTACCAGGTCACCTTCGTCTCTAACTACACCGACGTGGACGACAAGCTGATCGAGCGCGCGGCCCAGCAAGAGCGCGACCCCCTCGAACTCGCGAACGCGAACATCGAGCAATGGGAGCGGGAGCAGGTGGCCCTGGGACTGCTGTTGCCGGACGTGCGGCCGCGCGTGACGCGCGAGATCGACAACATCATCGGGATGATCGAGGAGATCGTCGCCAACGGCCTCGGCTACGTGACGCCCACCGGCGACGTCTACTACCGCGTCCGCGCGAAGGCCGACTACGGCAAGCTTTCGCACCGCAACATCGACGACCTGCGTACCGGCACCCGCTTCGAGCCCGGTGAGGGCAAGGAGTTCGCGCTCGACTTCGCGCTGTGGAAGGCACAGAAGCCCGGCGAGCCGGCCTGGGACTCGCCCTGGGGCAAGGGCCGCCCGGGCTGGCACATCGAGTGTTCCGCGATGTCCCGCCGCTACCTCTACTCGAAGGAGGGCGGCGACCGCTTCGACATCCACGGCGGCGGCGTCGACCTTATCTTCCCGCACCACGAAAACGAGATCGCGCAGGCGGAGGCCGCGACGCACGTGCCGGGCCAGACGTTCGCGCGGGTGTGGATGCACAACGGCATGGTCCAGCGCGACGGCGAGAAGATGTCGAAGTCCCTCGGCAACGTCGTCAACGTCGCCGAGGCGCTCGACCGCTGGTCGCCCGACGCGATCCGCATGTACGTGCTCTCCTCAAAGTACCGTCAGCCGAACAACCTCACGGACGAGGCGATGGCGGCCGCCGTCGCGGGCATCGAGCGGTTGACCGCGGCGCTCCGCCCGGGCACCGGCGACGCGGCCTCGTCCATCGACGTGGCGGCGACGCGTGCCCGCTTCGTCGAGGCGATGGAAGACGACCTGGGCACGCCCCAGGCACTCGCCGCGCTCTTCGACCTCGCGCGTGCCATCAACCGAAGCCGCGATGCGGGCGAGGACGTGGCCGCCGCGCAGGCCGCACTCCGCGAACTCGCACGCGTCCTCGGCCTCACGCTCGTCGAGCGTGCCGCCGACGAGGCCGCGGCGCGCCTCGACCCGGCGCCCTTTGCGAAGCTTGCCTCGCGGCTGAGCGTCGCGTGCAGCGGCAAGGACGTCGCGAGCACGGTCGACGCACTCGTGGCGCGCCGCGTCGCTGCACGCACGGAGAAGGACTGGGCGCTGGCGGACACGATCCGCAAGGAACTCGATGCCCTCGGCGTCACGCTTGAGGACAGCGCTGCCGGCACGCGCTGGAGC
>SCTU01000081.1 GCA_004297315.1 Dehalococcoidia bacterium
CGGTGCCGCTCCTACCAGGTCGTCGCGCCCGACCCCCGCACGCCGCCGCCGTCGAAGGCGTTTCGGGACACGCTCGTGCGCGGGGCGCGGACGGTGGGCCTCCCCGCCTCGTACGTCGCGCGGCTCGCCGCGCTCCCCGACAACGGGCAGGCCTGAGCGCCGCACGCCCTTCTCCGAGAAAATTCCGGAACCTTTTCCTGAGGGGCGTCGATTTTGCCGTGGGGCATTCGTGTAGGGGTTGAGAACCCGGCACGAAGCCGGGCCCGCGAACGAAGGAGGCCACGATGAAGCAGTACCTGATGTCAGTCTGGAGCGTCGACGGCGACCCGGAACCCTCGCAAGAGGTGATGGAGAAGATGTACCGCGATGTGGACGGCTTCAACGAGAAGCTGAAGCGCCAGGGCGCCTGGGTGTTCGCGGGCGGGCTGCATCCCGCCAGCACCGCGACGGTTGTCCGCCGCCAGGGCAGCGAGGTGATCACGACTGACGGCCCGTTCGCGGAGGCGAAGGAACAACTGGGTGGCTTCTGGGTCATCGCCGCCCCGGACCTCGATGCCGCGCTGGCGCTTGCCGCTGAGGCGACCGAGGCCTGCCAGGCGCCGGTCGAGGTGCGACCGTTCCAGGACGAGCCGGAGGCCTGACCAGCGTGGCCGGGCTTGTGGGTGGTGCCGAGATCGAGCGGGTGTTTCGCGAGGAGTCCGCTCGGGCGGTGGCTTCGCTGGTCCGCTTCTGCGGCGACATCCGCGTCGCCGAGGAAGCGGTGCAGGAGGCCTTCGAAATCGCGCTGCGGCGGTGGCCCTCCACGGGCCTTCCGCCCAGCCCGGCCGGCTGGATCATCACGACCGCGCGCAACCGTGCCCTCGACTGGCTTCGACGCGAGGGCAACCACAAGGCCCGTCACCAGCAGGCCTCCATGCTCCAGCCCGACGCTGAGCGAGCCGAGGTGGGCGCCGTGGAAGATGACCGACTCCGTCTGATCTTCACCTGCTGTCACCCGGCACTCGCCACGCAGGCGCAGGTCGCGCTGACGTTGCGCCTGGTCGCCGGGCTTCGCACGCCGGAGATCGCCCGTGCCTTCCTCACCTCGGAAGCGACGATGGCGCAACGGCTCGTGCGGGCAAAGGAGAAGATCCGCGACGCCGGCATCCCGTACCGCGTACCGGGCGACGCCGAACTTCCCGACCGCCTGCGCCCGGTGTTGGCCGTGATCTACCTCGTATTCAACGAGGGATACGTCGCCACGGCTGGAGAGGGCCTTGTCCGCGCCGGCCTCTGCCATGAAGCGATCCGCCTCGCACGCCTGCTGCTCGAACTGATGCCGGACGAGCCGGAGGTCCAGGGGCTGCTCGCGCTGATGCTGCTGACGGAGGCGCGCCGCCCCGCACGCACTTCTGCCGACGGCGGGCTGGTGCGGCTCGCAGACCAGGACCGCTCGCTCTGGGATCGGGCCCTGATCGACGAGGGCCATGCGCTCGTCCGCGCCTGCCTCCGCCGAAACCGGCCCGGGCCCTACCAGGTGCAGGCGGCGATCGCCGCGGTGCACGCCGACGCCGCCGAGGCCTCGGAGACCGACTGGGCGCAGATCGTCGCGCTCGACGACCAGTTGCTCGCCTTCACCCCGACGCCGATCGTCGCGCTCAACCGGGCGATCGCCCTCGCCGAACTCGAGGGGTCGGGCACGGCCCTCGCGGTCATCGATGGCCTCGCGCTCGGCGGCTACTACCTGTGGCACGCGGCACGGGGTGACCTTCTGGAGCGCCTCGGGCGTCCCGCGGAGGCCGCGGACGCCTATGCCCGCGCGCTGACACTGACCGAGAACACCGCCGAGCGGCGACACCTCGAGGCCCGGCTCGCTGGGATTGCGCACGGACGGCGACTCTGACGGTTCGTCGGCGGCGTCGCCGTCGACGAACATTTCACGGGCGTGGACGTTAATGTGGTCAGCACCGGCGGCGTGCGGACATCAGCGCCTGGCTCGGAGTTCGTCATCATGACCTCACGTTCGACACGCGTCGCGGCTGCCGCCTCGGCGGCAGTCCTCAGCCTTGCCCTTGCAGGCCCCGTCTTCGCCTCGCACACACCCACCACGCGGACAGCGCCCGACGGCGCGCTCCAGCAGTCGACCGCGACTGCGACGCCAACGGCGTCCGCGACGCCGGGCCGGCCGGAGGGACGCGGGCCGGAGAACGCCCCCGGCCGCCAGTCCGCCACGCCGGGCGCTCAGGGCAACCACACCACCAAGACTCCGCCGACGCTGCCGCCCAACGCCTCGGAGCGCGCGCGCACCGTGGTTCAGGCCGTCTTCGAGCGCAACCAGCAGATCCGCGACCTGATCGCCGAGATGCGCGCTGCCCGCGGCCTGCCGCCCATCGGCGGCGACGAGGACGTGACCGACGAGTTCGCGAAGAATGCGAAGCAGCACCGCACCGGTGACGCGGTGGTCGAACCCAAGTCGCTCACCCCGGAGCAGCGCGAGCAGTTCCAGGCCCAGCTGAAGGCGATCATGGCGGCCTTCGCCGAGACCCTGCGCCAGTCCTCGAACGCGGCGACCGAGGGCGCCTCGGCCGGCACGCCGACGCCGACCCCGACCGCTTCACCGACCGCGACTGCGACGCCGTAAAGGGGGCCGTAATGCGACGCAGCATCCTCGTCAGCGCAATGCTCCTGGCCGTCGCAAGTGCGGCGTGCAGCTCGGGCGGGGATGCTCCCAAGGCGACCGCGACCGCCGCAGCGACGGTCGCGGCGCCCGCCACGCCGGCAGCGAGCGGGACGTACGCCGCCGACGCGCGCGCCCTGCTGACTGACCTCGGGACGGCCCAGCGAGGGCTCGGAGACGCCATCGCCGCCAGCGCCCCGCTCTCGGAGGCCTGGAAGCAGGCCGTCACCGCCCGGGTCTCGGCGTTCGCCGCGCTCGAGGATCGCGCCCAGAAGCTCACGCCCGCCTCGGCAGATCAACAGGTGGCCCAGGCACAGATCCTCGTCGCCGTCCGTCGCTCGCGCGAGGCCGCGGACACCATCGTGACCGCCGTCGCCGAGGGCAACGTCTCGATGCTGGAGCGGGCGAATGC
>SCTU01000005.1 GCA_004297315.1 Dehalococcoidia bacterium
CTTACCGGAGCGCGGCGTCCCGGCGGATCGGCTTCGTGTTGAGGGTGGGGAAGGCGCGCGGTACGCTCGCCGGAATCTCAGATTAACTTCGTGTTCGCGCCCGGAGATGCACCCGTGACAGACACTGGGCAGGACAACGGCCCCGCTTCCGAGATGACGGCCGACCTCGACACGATCGTCTCGCTGGCGAAGCGGCGCGGGTTCGTCTTCCCCTCGGCCGAGATCTACGGCGGGTTCGCCGCCGCCTACGACTACGGCCCGCTTGGCGTCGAGATGCGGCGCAACATCCGCGAGTCGTGGTGGCAGTGGATGGTGCAGAGCCGCGACGACGTCGTGGGTATCGAGGCCGCGATCATCTCGAACCCGCGGATCTGGGTCGCCTCGGGCCACGTCGAGAACTTCACGGACCCGCTCGTCGAGTGCACGAACTGCCAGACGCGGCTGCGCGCCGACCACGTCGAGGACAACACCTGCCCCTCCTGCGGCGCGGTGGGGAAGTTCACCGACCCGCGCAAGTTCAACATGATGCTCAGCACCATCGTCGGCCCCGTGGCGGACGAGTCGGGACGCGCATACCTGCGGCCGGAGACGGCGCAGGGCATGTTCGTGAACTTCGACAACGTCCAGACCGCGATGCGGAAGCGGCTCCCCTTCGGCATCGCGCAGGTGGGCAAGTCCTTCCGCAACGAGATCACCGTCAAACAGTTCATCTTCCGCACACGCGAGTTCGAGCAGATGGAGATGGAGTACTTCTGCCATCCCGAGCAGTCGATGGAGCTCCACACCTACTGGAAGAAGGAGCGGCTGCGCTGGCACTACAGCCTCGGCATCCGCCCGCAGCACCTCCGCCTGCGTGACCACCGTCCCGAGGAGCTCTCGCATTACTCGCGCGGTACGAGCGACGTCGAGGTCCACTACCCGTGGGGCTGGGGCGAGCTCGAGGGGATAGCGCACCGCGGGGACTACGACCTGACGCAGCACTCGGAGCACTCGGGGAAGAAGCTCACCTACTTCGACCCGGACACCAACCAGCACCTGGTCCCGCACGTCATCGAGCCGGCCGTGGGCGTCGACCGCGTCCTGCTCACGCTGCTCTTCGACGCCTACTCCGAGGAGGAGGTCGAGGGCGAGAAGCGGGTCGTGCTACGGCTCGCCCCGGCGATCGCGCCGGTGACGGTGGCCGTGCTGCCGCTCTCCAAGAAGATCGAGCCGAAGGCGCGCGCCGTCTACGACTCCCTGCGCCCCCACTTCCGCGCCCAGTACGATGATTCCCAGTCGATCGGGCGGCGCTATCGCCGCCAGGACGAAATCGGCACGCCGCTCTGCGTCACGGTCGATTTCGAGACAGAAAACGACGGGGCCGTTACGATCCGTGAGCGAGACTCGATGCAACAGGTACGGGTACCGCTGACTGGCCTCGCCAACGCGATCCGTGAGCGACTCGACGCCCTGACGCCGCGGGTACCGTCGCACGACGAAATC
>SCTU01000082.1 GCA_004297315.1 Dehalococcoidia bacterium
TGCGGTCGTGTTCCTCCACGGCGCCGGGGGAAACCACCTCTCCTGGTGGCAGCAGATCCCGCATTTCAGCCAGCGCTACCGCTGCGTCGCGATCGACCACCGGGGATTCGGCCGAACGCCCGACCCGACGGGCATCGGCGCCGCGAAGTTCGTGGACGACCTCCAGGGGCTGCTCGACCACCTGAACCTGGCCCAGGTCGCGCTCGTTGCGCAATCGATGGGTGGACGGACCGCACTCGGGTTTGCCGTGCGCCATCCAGAGCGCGTGCGGGCGCTGGTCATGGCGGACACGTGGGGGTTCTTCGACTGGCCCGAGCAGTTGGAGCGCGCCCGCGTGCTGCGGGAAGAGACGCCTGGCAACAACGACCCGCTCTGGGTGCGCGCCGTGGGGCCGACCTTCCGGACGGCGGAACCAGCGCGCGCCTTCCTCTACCAGCAGATCGGCGGCCTCAACTCGGCCCGTCCGGACACGGCCAACAACGACCCGGCTCCTCCCACGGTGGCCCAGGTGGCCGCACTGAAGCTGCCCCTGCTCATAATCGAGGGCGAAGAGGACGAACTCGTACCCCCGCCGCTCATGGAGGCGTTCCACGCCCTCGTGCCCGGCTCGGAGTACGCCACCGTCCCGAAGGCGGGCCATTCCGTGTACTTTGAGAATGCGCGACAGTTCAATGACCTCGTGGGGCCCTTCCTCGCGCGGCACCTTGGGGGGTGATAGTGGCCGACGTGGAAGAAGAGCGGCGGCGGGAAATCAAGGTCGTCCGCGGCAAGCCGCTGAACGTCTTCTTCGACGTGGACAACACGCTGATCATGTGGAATGGGCGGCTGCGGAACCACGCGCACGATGTCTTCGCCGCCCTCAAGGATGCCGGCCACACGATCTACATCTGGTCGGGCGTCGGCATCCGCCGCTGGGACATGAAGCGCCACAACCTGGACGAGTTCGTCACCGACTACTTCGTGAAGCCGCTCGAGAAGCACCACGAGAAGCTCGACGCGCTCGGCGTGCCGATGGTGCCGGACTTCGTGATCGACGACCACAAGACCGTGGTGGACGCCTTCGGCGGTTACCACATCCCCGACATGGCCAGCCCGGATGACGACCACCTGATCCGCGTGCTCGAGATGATCAACGAGATGGCCACCCTCGGCGACGTCGAGGAGCCGGGCGAGAACATCCCGGTCGCGTAGCAGCCCTCGGCTTCAGCGCGCGGCCGCGAGGTGCGCGCGGAGCAGCGCCTCCACCCGCGCCCGTTCGAGCATCGCGGCCGCCGGGACCGGCGCCCCGCCCTCGTCTTCGCCGCCCGCCGCGAGGCCTGCAAACTGGCCGAGCGCGATCTGAGCGCGCTGGTCGTCGAACCTCAGCAGTGGCTCCACGAGCGTCCACACCGAGCAGCCAGGATGCCGTCCCGGCGCAGCACTCGCATACGCGACCCAGTCCAGCGCGCGCTGGTGCACGTCGTAGTGCGAGAACAACCGGTAGTCGAGGTCCCAGCGCTCCGCGTCTTGATACGCGCTCGGCGTCCAGTCGATGGCGAGCGGCTGGTCCGAGATCTGCAGCGGGTCGAGCGCGATCAGCCAGAGCGACGTGGCGAGCGCGAGCGGCGAGGCGTCCAGCACCCCGCGCACAGTCCACGTGACGGCGTACGCGTCCGCCATCGCGCGCTGGACACGGCGGTCGATGTGGAGTCCCGCCCCAAGCAGCACGCGGGTAACGAGGATGTGCGCGACCAGCCGCGCGTCCGCGTCGTCGCGGGACTGCTCGCCGCCCGGCAGGGTGAAGGATGACCGTTCGTCCGGGGCGAAGCAGGCGAACGTGCCCCGCACGCCGCCTTCGTAGCCAGGCGCACCCGGGCGGCCCTGCGTCGCCAGCAACTCGTCCAGCAATCCGGCATCGTCCACCCGTCCGCTGTCGCGCACCTGCGGCCAGAGTCGAAGCGCGAGGTCGAGCGTGCTGGAGGTGGTCATCGCCGTCCAGACTCGCGCCGGGCGAGCCGCCGCGTCAAGGCGCGCGCCTCACGCAACGCTGTGGGACGATCAACCCATGAGACGGCGCGCCTGGGTCACACTAGCCGGATTCGTCGCCGTGATCGCCGCGGGGGCGGCGTTCGGCGTCGCGTCCGCGCCGCGGGGCGCCGCGAGACCGGTCCCGAGCGTGTCTCCGTCCGCCTCCTTCACGCCCGGGTTCATCGCGTCCCCGACCGCCCTCGCTACGTTCACGCCCGGGCCGGAGCCGACCGCGATTACCGGCGCCACTCCGACCGAGCGTCTGCCGCTCGTCCGCTTCACGCCCACCGGTTCCCCCTTCGCGATGGCCGTCCTGCCCGTCGAGGTACCCCCTACCTCCGAGTACGGCATCGGGCTCTCCGGACGGCGGAGCCTGGAGGGACGGGGGATGGTGTTCTACTACCCGGACGGCAAGGGCAACGCCGGGTTCTGGATGAAGGACACGCATATCGACCTCGACATCGCCTTCGTCGACCTCTCGATGAAGGTGGTGGCGGTGATGCAGATGAAGGCCGACACCGAGACGGTGCACCGCCCGAGCGTGCCGTACCTCGCGGCAATCGAGGCGCCGAGCGGCTATTACGCAGCGGCGGGGGTGAAGGAGGGGGCGACGGTCGCCTTCCTCTTCGACATCGCGAATACGGTCCAGCGATAGCCGTGCGCGGCTATACTCGCGCGCGGACTCGACCCGCGCCCGGAAGGGGCACTTGATGAACAACACGACTGTCGACCACAACGGGATGAAGGTCATGGGCTACCTGGCGGAGCCCGCTGGGACGCCGCAGGCCGGCATGGTCGTCATCCAGGAGTGGTGGGGCCTCACGGCCGACATCAAGGAGATCGCCGACCGCTACGCTGCCGAGGGCTACCTCGCCTTCGCGCCAGACCTCTACCACGGCAAGGTCGCGGACGAGCCCGACGAGGCCCGCAAGTACGTGATGGCGCTGGAGCGCGACGTCGCCGCGCGCGAGATCGATGCCGGCATCGCGTGGCTCAAGGACGTCCGCGGGATGAAGAAGGTCGGTTGCGTCGGCTACTGCATGGGCGGCGGCCTGACGCTCGCGACGGCGATCCGCCCGACCTCCAGGGTGGACGCCGTGCACGTCTACTACGGGGGCGGCATGCCGGCAGGCGAGCAGATCGCGACGATCAAGGCACCCGTCCTCGGCTCCTACGGTTCCGAGGACGCCGGCATCCCGAAGGAGCAGGTCGATCTCCTCCGGGACACGTTGACCAAGGCCGGCGTGCACAACGACATCACGCTGTACCAGGGCGCCGCCCACGGCTTCTTCAACGACACCCGCCCTGCGTTCCATCCCACCGCCGCCGCCGATTCGTGGACGAAGTCGCTCGCCTGGTTCGGCAAGTACCTCAAGGCCTAGCCGCAGCGAGGCGTGGCATGGTGGAAGTGCGCATCGTCGCGAAAGCGCTCGACGACTTCGGTGACGACTGGCACTGGGTCGTGCTGCACGACGCGGAGCCGCGTGGCGACCGTACGTACAGGGCGAGCAGCGTCGACACGATCTGCGGCATCGCGATGGCCGAGGGCGGCGTCGTCGTCACCCTGCACGACACCGGCGCGCCCGATCAACCCGACTGCACCCGCTGTCTGAGCGAGGGCGTAAGCCCCGGACTCCGGCAGGCGCTGGACGAGGCGATCGAGGTTGTGCAGGCGCTGCCCGCCTCGCGCTGACGCTACACCCAGCGCTTAGTACCACTCCTTCTGGATGACCGTGGAGGCGTGTGCGGCCAGCGTCGTCAGCAGGTGCTCGTCGTCGCGGTCGAATTCCGCGCCGTCCTGGCGGTCGGTGACGTAGAGCGCCCCGCGCACCTCGCCATGCGCCCAGATCGCGACCCCGGCCAACCCGTGCATCTCCGGGTGATGGCTCGGGAAGCCGAATGCCTTCGCGTGCTCCTGCACGTCCCTGAAGTGGACGGGACGCCCGTCGTCGCGCAGCGAGCCGAGCGGGCCATGCCCCTGAGGCGGCGTCCGCAGTCGCATGAGGTCCGCCTGCTCCAGTCCCGACACCACGAAGCCTTCGACCCGGTCGGCCCGGTCGGTGACCGCCAGCGCGCCGTAGCGCGCACCGGTGAGCTCGCGCGCGAGGTCGACGACGATCTGGAGGGCTTGCTCGGGGGTGTGCCGCCGGGGAAGCGTCCGGAGGCGTTCCGCGAGCGCCGCCAGCGCTCGGCGCTCCGGGTCGTGCTCCACAAGCGCGTCAGCGGCCGGTGACTGAGCCTGTTGCTTCCGGTTCGCGCGCAGCATCCATCTCGTCCGTGCTAGTCGAGCGGCATTCCACTATGCCCCTCCGCGGCTCGCCGCGGGGGAGGCGGCGCAGCGGCGGGGTCGTACGGACGATCATGGGCGTCTTCGACGTCCACCTCAACGGAGGCGTCGAGTTGCAGCTCGATCGGCGCCTCAGGATCTGCCTCACGGTGCGGCTGCAGCAGCGTCGGTCGCGGGAGGCGCGGCCGGATTGGCTCGGCCTCCGGCCCGCTGGTTTCGTCGGCCAGCCGAAGTCCGTCGGCGCGATTTCGCAGTTCGGGGCGCATCGGGAGGATCACTCCCTCGTATGCGGGAGCCTCAGATGCGGGAGCGTCCGGCTCGGGCATCTCGGCCATGACAGGCGTCACAGGGATTTCGGCCTGCAACCAGTCGCCGCCCGGCTTCGGTTCCTCGGGTGCGCTGACCTCGATCGCGACCGCCTCATCGATAGCGGCGGCGGCCTCGACCCCGGCTTCGAGCGTCTCGCGGTCAGTCTCGACGAAGCCCCCCGGCTCCGGGAGCGGCGTCGAGGTCTGGGCCGCGGCGCGCGCCTCCGCGTCACCACCCCCGAGCGACGCGGACCGTTCGGGGTCGAGCAGCGTCGACGGCTCTGCGCTGCGCACCCGCGGCGCCGGCGTGTCGTTGAAGAACCGCAGCGTGCCGGGGCGGACAGCGATCTCGACTGCCGTCCCCGGCGGTGGCGGGACGAGATCCCACTCCCAGCGCAGGGCCACCGTGCGGTCGTTCAACTGGACGTCCACGACGTAGACCGGGCCATCCGAGCGTGCACGGAGCAGTGTGCCCGCGACGCCGCTGCCGAGGCCCGAACCGCCCGGCACGCCGAACAGCGCCGTGGGATGCGCCATCACCGTGGCATGCTGGCGCAGCGGGAAGCCGGACGGGAACGCGACCGACCCCACGCCCGCCTCCTGCACAAACCCGTCGGCGACGTCGCCGCGCACGAGCGGCACGTACCCCGTGAGCGTCGCCGCCTCGATCGAGATCGGCCCCTGCAGGACGCGAGAGACCGTGCCCGTCTGGATAACCTGTCCTTCGGCCATGAGCACGAGGTCTTCCGCCAGCGTCACGGCGTCGCGCAGGTCGGTAGTGGCGACGAGCGTTGTAACCCCGAGCGTCCGCAGCGCCTGCGCCAGTTCCTGACGCCACGTCTCGCGCCCGACCTCCTCCACGCCGAAGGTCGGCTCGTCCAGCAAGAGCAGCGCAGGCTCCGGTGCAATCGCACGCGCAAACGCCACGCGCTTCCGTGCGGCCGGACCGAGGTCGCGCGGCTTCTGCTGCGCCTGCGCGCCAAGCCCGAGCGCCTCGATCACCTCGTCCGTGCGGCGGAGGCTGTCCACGCGTGCTCGCCGTTGCATGCGCAGGCCGAAGGCGACGTTCTCCCGCACCGTCATGTCGTCGAAGAGCGCCAGGCCGTCGAAGAGGAACCCGACACGGCGCCGTTCGGGGGGAAGCCGCAGGAGGGACTGGCCGTCCAGCAGCACGTCGCCCGCATCGGAGCCGTCGATACCCGCGATCACGCGCATGAGCGCGGTCTTCCCGGCATGCGCCGGCCCGACCAGGGCCGCTGCGTGCCCGTCGGGCACGATGAAGGACACCTCGTCGAACAACAGCACGCCGTCGCGGATACGCGAGAGTGAGCGGACCTCCAGGGTGCCCACGGCTACCTCCGCGCCCGTCCGAGCCTCGCGATGATCGGGTCCCCAAGCAGGAACGCTACCACGCAGATCAGGAGGATGGCCCCCGCCAGCGCGGCGGCCGGCCCCGCCGTCCCCTGACGGTCGAGTTCGAGCAGGCGTAGCGGCAGGGTGCCGCCCGGCATGCGCGCCATCGCGGCCGCGCTCGTCTCGGCGAAGGCGCGCCCGAAGGCGATGAAGAACCCGGACGCCATCGCGACCGCGTACGCGCGCCCGTGCAGCGCACGCCACGCGCGCAGCGGGCTGGCGCCGAGCGAACGCGCCGCGGCGGTCGTGTCCGGCCGCGCCCTGGGCCGCATCCGCGCCACCGTTCCGGCGACGAGCGGGAAGGCGGCGGCTGCCTGCACAAGCGGGAGGACTGCGCGCGGGTCCAGTTCGGGGCGGACCAGCAGCCAGCCATAGGCCAGAGCCGCCGGGGAGAGCGCGACGGGGAACAGCAGCGCAGTGGCCCTGAGCATCCCGCTCACGCCGCGCATTCGCCCCCAGGCCGCCCCCGCCATGCTGCCCCACAGCGCCGTGAGCGCCGCCGCGGGCAGCGCGGCGAGCACGCTGCCCAGCGCCGCCCGGCGCACCTCGCGGCTACCCGGCCCATCGACCAACGACCGGACGTGCCACAGGCTCAGCCCGCGGTCGCTCACCGCCCGAAGCAGGAGCGCCAGGACGATGCTTACGACGAGTAAGGCGGGCAGCGCCGCAATGAGCATGACGGCCCGTTCCGGCGTGCGCGGGCGTCGCTGAAGCCGTCCGTGCCCCGGATCGGCACGCGGCATCCGCAGAAACTGGACCGTCACCAGCCCGAATACAAGCGCTGCGGCCGCCGTCAGGACCACAACGCTGAGTGCCCGCTGATCTCCGGCGAGTGCGAGGCGGATGCTCAGGCCCTCAGGCGTCTCCCGCCCGGCCCCGAGGATCACCACCACTCCGTACGAAAGGAACGACTGGATGAACGCGAGGCCTGCCCCGGCCGCGGCGGCTGGCCGTACCACCGGCCAGACGGTCGCCCGGGCGGCGCGTATGCGGCTGGCGCCCAGCGTCCGCGCCGCCTCGACCTTCTGCCCGTCGACCGAAGTCCACGCCACGCTGGCAAACCAGCCGACGATCGCCGTGGCGCTCAGCCCGTGGGCGAGGATCACAGCCCCGGTGCCGCTGCGCAGGTATTCAGGCGCGACGCCAAAGAACGAGATCACATCCGAGGCGGGCGTGCCGGCGGCGAAGAGCGCCTCGATCCCCACTGCGAGGGCGACCGGCGGGACCGCGAGCGGGGCGATCGCGAGGCCTCGCAGGACGGTGCGCCCGGGATAGTGCAGCCGCGTCCAGCAGTAGGCGCTGGCCAGTCCACAGGCGGCGCCAATTGCGCAACTCGTTGCCGCCTGGGCCGCCCCCCAGAGGAAGGCCCTACGGAATTCAACGTCACGGTCGACAATGGCGAAGACGTCTTGGGGATCGACGGCCTGGGCCAGGGCAGCAAGCGGCCATGCGATGACCGCGAGCAGCACCAGGATCGCACCGCCGGCCGCTATTGGCGCATTGAGGAAGTTGGATCGCACGGCCCTCATGGTCGCAAATCGTAACCGCTGGTGGGTCTGACGATTCGTCGACCGTGGGTCGGCCGACCTATTGTCCTATCCAGTAGGCGGATGGCGTTCGTCGGGCAGTCCAGCTGTCCCGCGGTACGTCCCTCTCGCCACGACAGGCGAAGGATTACGTGATGCGCCACTGCCCACCCCTTGCTGCGCTGTCGAACAACCAACTCGCGGTGATCGTGGGCGCCGCCGCACTCCTCGCCGCCACGATGCTCGTGGCCTTCGGCAAGCCCTCGGACGGACGAGCCGCCGAGGCCGCGCTGCCTGTGGCGCAGCCTCCCGTCGCGGGGGACAGCCGCCTGCGGATTCCCGCCATTGGCCTGGACGCATCGGTGGGGGTCCGTCAGGTCACGAAGGATGGCGGCCTGCCCCGGCCGCCGCGCGCGGTCGACGTTGTCTGGTACGACTTCAGCCTGCACCCCGGCATCGGAGGCGTGCCCGGAGCAGCCGGCAACACCGTCCTCACCGGTCGCGTCGACGCCGGGTCGAGCGAGGGACACACGGGCACGCACTACGCCGGCGCTTCAGCGTTCACTGATCTCGGGCTGGTGCGCCCGGGCCACCGCATCGAAATGACACGCGGGGGACAGGCGATCGTCTACCGCGTGGTCTCGGTCGAGGTCGTCAACGAAGAGACGGCAGACTGGCGCGCCGTCTTCGCCTCGACCCCGGTCGAAACGCTGACGCTGTTCACCTGCACCGGCGAATTCGACCCACGGCATTCTGATTACGTCGAAAAGACCGTGGTCAAGGCCGTGCGCGTCCTCGGCGAGGCGAAGCGCCTCGAAGTCTCGACGGACGGACGCTTCCTCACCGGCGCCGGCGGCACCAGCGACCCCCTGGAACTGGCCACCGCGCAGCAGCAGCAGGTCACTGCCCTGCACGCGCAAGACTCGAGGGGCGGGTGGCTGACGTTCGTCCCGGGAGCGCCCTCGTTCGTCAACACGCTCATCGGACAACTCCGTCCCGACACGCAGGTCGTCGCCCGGCTCGCCCGATAGGACACCCGCCGCCCGAGGCCCGAGGTCCGAGGTCCGAGCCCTGGGGCCCGGACCTGAACAGGAGCGCTTGCGACGGACACTGCCGATACTGTCGCCGCGGGCCACGCGGGGCATGCGGGGGAGTCCAGGATGCGCCGTCTCCAATCAGGCTCCGTACCGCGTGGCACGGTCCTTTCCGGCGCCCTGTTGGCGGGACTCGCCCTGACTCTGGTGGCCCACGCTTCTCCCATGCGGATAGCCGAGGCCGGCATCCCGGTGATCGAACCTCCAGCGGCGGTCGACGGACGCGTCCGCATCCCCTCGCTTGGAGTGGACGCCCCGCTCGGTGTGCAGCAGGTGGCGTCCGACGGCACGATGCCGATGCCGTAGGGGCCAGTCGACGTTTGCGTGGTACGACTTCGTCCTGCATCCGGGCCTGGGCGGCGTGCCGCTGACCTCGGGCAACACAATCCTCTCCGGACACGTGGACTATGCCGCGAACGTGCCGTACGCCGGCGTGCGTTACAACGGGCCCGCCGTTTTCTCCGGCCTGGAGCGGCTGCGCCCCGGCGCGACGATCGAGATCGCGCGCGGAGTCACGGCCGCCACCTATCGCGTGATCTCCGTTGACGTGCTTCCGGCGGACCGCGCCAACTGGTTCGACGAGTTCGCCTCGACGCCTGTCGAGATGCTCACGCTCTTCACCTGCACCGGCGTCTTCAACCCCAACACCGTTAGCTACTCCGACCGCGTCGTGGTCAAGGCGGTGCACGCCGTGGGCGCGGCACGCCGCCTCGACGTCACGGGCGATGGACGCTTCCTCTACGGCGTGGGAGGCACTACCGACCCCCTGGAACTGCTCGCCGCGCAGTCGAGGCCCGTGACCGCGCTCTACGCGAAGGACCCGCTGGGCGACCAGTGGCGGACGTTCGTGCCGGGTGCGCCCTCGTTCATCAACACGCTGACCGGGCAGCTCGGTCCGGACGTGCTCGTGATCGGCCGTGTCGCGCAATAGCGGTGCCTGCTGACCCTGCCGGGCTGTCCCCGTATCGTGACCCCATCGCGGCATCGAGGCCGCACGGGAGGGCTCATGCGCGTCCTGGTCACCGGCACATCGGGATTCGTGGGCACGCACCTCGTGCGGCGGCTTGTCCGCGAGCGCCACGAGGTCACAGGCGTCGACTGGAAGGAACCGCGCCGCCCTGTCGAAGGATGGCGCGACGTGCGCCTCGACATCCGCGACGACGCCGCGGTCCAGCGCACCGTGGCGGAGGTCCGGCCTGAACTCGTCTGGCATTTGGCGGCGCAGGCGTCGGTCTCCGTCTCTATGCGCGAGCCGCGCCTCGACATCGAGACCAACTGCATCGCGAGCGTGACGCTGGCACGCGCGGCCGCCGAGGCGGGCACACGGCGGTTCATCTTCACCTCGTCCGGCGGTGCGATGTTTGGGGACCCGCCGGAGATCCCCGCGCGGGACGACACGCCGGTCGCGCCGCGCTCGATCTACGGGGCCTCGAAGGTCGCCGCTGAACGGTACCTGGAGATCGTGGGGCTGGAGACCGGCATGGAGATCGCCGGCCTGCGCCCGGGCAACATCTACGGGCCGTACCAGGACCCGCACGGCGAGGCCGGCGTCGTCGCCATCTTCACGCAACGCATGCTGCGTGACGAGCCGTGCACGATCTTCGGGACGGGGCAGGACACGCGGGACTACGTCTACGTGGACGACGTGATCGAGGCACAGATGCGCGCGGCTTTCGCGCCCGTGCCCGCGTTCTGCCTCGTCGGCACGGGCCGGGAGACGAGCACGCGTGAGATCTTCGACCTGCTGGCGCGCGAGACCGGGTACGGCCGTGCCCCTGTCGCCGCCCCGCCACGCCCGGGCGATATCCCGCGGATCGCCCTCGACACCTCCCGGGCACGAGAACTCTGGCGGTGGCAGGCCGCGGTGGGGCTGTCCGAGGGCATGGCACGCACGGTGGCGGCGTTTCGGGAGGAACTCGGCGCCTAGCTGCCCCCGCCTTTGGGTTCGCTTCCCGCGGCCGCGCGCGCGAGCCGGTCGCGCACGGCAACGCCCACGCCCTCCGCCGGCGGCGGCACCGCGATGAGCACGTCGAGCCCGAGCCGGTCCGCCGCGCGCAGGCGGTCATAGAGCGTCGCGGCGTACGCCTCGGGTGAATCGCCGCCGACGAGTGCCATGACGCCCGGCGGCACCGCCACCGCACGTGGCGTGAGCAGCCCGGCCCGGTCGCCGGCCTGCGCTTGCTTCGCCGCGAGCGCGAGCGCGGCGTCGAGGTCTTCGACCACGACGACCTGAGCATGCGGCGCGTAGTGTGCAGGGAGCATCCCCGGCGCGCGGCTCGGGCCGTCCGGCGTCCGCCGCACAGGATGGCCGAGCACCGCCTCGATCTGCTCCGCCGTGATGCCACCCGGCCGCAGGATCACAGGCGTCTCGCCGTCCTCGCTGCAGTCCACGATCGTCGACTCCACGCCCACGCCGCACGGCCCGCCGTCCAGCACGAGGTCGACGTCGTCGCCGAGGTCGGCACGCACGTCCTCGGCCGAAGTGGGGGAGACGCGGCCGAACCGGTTGGCCGAAGGCGCGGCCACGCCGCCACCGAACGCGCGAAGCAACGCGAGCGTCAGCGGATGGTCGGGCACGCGCAGGCCGACCGTCTCCCGGCCGCCCGTGACCTCGTCCACCGCGGCCAAGGTGCGAGGAAGGATCAGCGTGAGCGGCCCCGGCCAGAACGCCTCGGCAAGCCGTCGCGCGTCCTCGGGGACACGGGCCGCCCAGCGTGGCAGCGGCTGGACGCCGGCGATATGCACGATGACCGGATGGCCGGGCGGGCGGCCCTTCACCTCGTAGAGACGTCGCACCGCCACCGGGTTGGAGGCGTCCGCCGCGAGTCCGTAGACCGTCTCGGTCGGGATCGCGACGAGGCCACCGTCACGCAAGATGCGTACGGCCCGATTGATCTCTGACTCGGCGTCGTCCTCTGGCATCCCGACCCCACCGTCTGAATCTCCCGGCATCATCGCGCATCTCGACGCATCGAGCCCGACGTCAGGTCAAGCACCGTGACGCGCCTCGCTCTGCGACTGCGTGCAACTTAGATGAATTCGATATGCCGGCCCACGAGCGGCGTGCGAGACGTGCCGTGACTTGTATCCTGATTCAGTCCGCGGCCCACACCGCATAGGGAGGACAGAGTGGACGATCTCAGTATGACCAACCTCGGGAAGTTCGAGCGTTATCTGGTCGAAGAGTTCTACGACGACTGGCGTCACGGCGAGATCACACGGCGCACCTTCATCCGCAAAGTCGCGTTCATCACCGGATCGATGGCCGCGACCAGCGCCGCGATGCTCGCGCTCGGCTGCTCGAGCGATGAACTGCCGGCGAAGAATGAGCCGATGCCGACGCCCGTCACCACCGCCACCGAGCCACCAAAGCCGACGCCGACAGGGACAGCACCCGCCGGCCCAACGGCCGCTGCGGCGCTCGTCCCCGTGCCGGGCGCGAAGAGCAAGCTCTCGGTGCCCGAGGGCGACCCGGCCGTGGCGGCGTCGGACGTGAAGTTTCCTGCCGGCGCTGCTCAGATCGGCGGATACCTCGTCAAGCCGGCCGGACCGGTGCCGGGCCGGGTCACGCCGGGGGTGCGCGCCATCCTCGTCTGTCACGAGAACCGAGGTCTGACCCTGCACGTCAAGGACGTCGCGCGGCGCTTCGCAAAGGAGGGCTATGTCGCCCTCGCCGTCGACCTCCTCGCACGCGAGGGCGGGACGGCCAGTCGCGACGCCGACCAGGTCCCCGGGCTGCTGACGAGCGCGGGCACCGACCGACACGTCGCAGACTTCGCGGCGGGATTGAAGTACCTCCAGACAGTGGAGGGAGTGGACGGCAAGCGCATCGGCATGACCGGGTACTGCTTCGGGGGCGGCGTCGTCTGGGCTGCCGCCACGCAGATTCCCGAGTTGAAGGCCGCGGTGCCGTTCTACGGGCCGGCCCCCGACCTCGCGGCGGTGAAGAACATCAAGGCGGCGGTCTTCGGCGTCTACGCCGAGAAGGACACCCGCATCACCGGCGGCGTCGAGCCGCTCCGCGCGGCGCTCAACGCCGCGGGCGTCGTGAACCAGATGACGATCTATCCCGGAGTGAACCACGCGTTCCATAACGACACGGGCGGCGCATACGACGAGACGCAGGCGACGAAGGCCTGGTCGGACGCGCTCGGGTGGTTCGCCAAGTACGTTTGAGAAACGACGGCTGCAGCATCCTCGCAGCAGCCCGCAGCAAGGCCGGGACGGTACCCTCTAGGCGATGGACACGAAACGGCGCGCGGCTGCGTTTCTCCTGGGCGTGACTGCCGACGCGCTGCTCGGCGACCCGCCGAACGTGGTGCATCCCGTCCGCGCCCTGGGCCTCGCGGCCCGCGCGTACGAGGCCGTCGTGCGGCCGCGTCTCAGTCCGACTGCCGCGGGCATCGTCGGGGCGATCGCGATCCCGACGGCCGCCGGACTCGTGGCGTCCGCTGCCCAGTATGCGAGCCGGGGGCGTCCCGGCGGGCGCGTCGCCGCCGCAGCAACGGCATTGGCGCTGGCGAGCGCGCAGCGGACGCTGATGCGGCGTGCGATCGAGATCGCGGATGCGCTCGATGCCGGCAACATCGAGAGGGCGCGACGGTTGCTCGGCTACCACCTCGTAAGCCGGCCGACCGCCGACCTCGACGCGAGCGAGGTCGCCGGCGCCGCCGTCGAGTCGGTGGCGGAGAACCTCGGGGACGGCGTGGCCGGGCCCTGGCTGGCGTTTGCGTTGGCGGGGCCGGCCGGTGCGTGGGCCTATCGTGCGCTGAACACCCTGGACTCGCTCTGGGGTTACCGGGACGAACAGTATGCCGAGTTCGGCCGCGCCGCCGCGCGGCTGGACGACCTCGCGAACCTCGTCCCGGCGCGCGCGGCGGCGCTGGCGATCTGCGTGGCGGCTGAGCAGCTGGCCAGCCGCGGCGCGATCGCCTTCGACGTCTGGCGGCGCGACGCTGCGCTCACGGACAGCCCAAACGCGGGGCAGCCGATGGCCGCGATGGCGGGAGCACTCGGCGTGACGCTCACGAAGCGCGGGGAATACGTGCTCGGGGCAGGCCTGCGTCCGGCGAACGCCTCGGACATCCGCTCGGCGGTGGATGTGGCCCGATCGGCGGCCGGCATCCTCGCGATCCTCAGTCTCGCGATCATTGTGCTGCGCGGCGCGCGATGAGCCGCGTCCCGCACGGCGGCGCGCAGGCAGTAGAACTCGCCGAGCACGGACTCAGTCCGGACGACGTACTTGATCTCTCGGCGAACCTTCACCCCGACGGCCCCAACCCGGACGTCATCGCGGCGGCGCGGTCCGCTCCCCTCGATCGCTACCCGGACACCGATGCGGCGTCGCTGCGAGACGCGATCGCGACGGCGCACGCGCTCGATCCAGCGAACGTGCTGCCGGTGCCGGGCGGCACTGCCGGCATCCACCTGATCGCGCGCGCCCTGCTGCGTCCCGGCGACCGCGCCACCGTGGTGACCCCGGCCTTCGGCGAATACGCCGCCGCGGTGAGGATCGCCGGCGCGTCGGTGGTCGAGGTATCCACTGTCCCACCTGTATTCGCCCTGGACACGGGCGCTCTCCCGCCTGCCACGGTGACGTTCCTCTGCGTCCCGGACAACCCGACCGGCCGTGACCTCACGCGCGCGGACGTGCTGCAGGCCGTCGAGGCCACGGGTGGCACAGTCGTCCTCGACGCGGCGTACGAGGCGTTCACCGACGGTCCTCCGTTCGCGTCCGACCTCGCGACGCAGACCGATCGTGTGATCGCCGTGCACTCGATGACGAAGCTACACGCCGTCCCCGGTCTCCGCCTGGGTTACCTCGTTGCCGCTGCACCGCTCATCGCCCGTCTCCGCGCCCTGCAGCACGCCTGGCCGCTCGACGCGCCGTCAATCGCCGCGGGGGTCATCGCGGCGACTCAACACAACGCGCGTCGCGCCCGGCTCGGTGCGATGCGCGAGACGCGCGAGTGGCTGCGCGCGCACTGGGAGGCGGCGGGGCTGACGGTCGCGCCGGGCGCCGCGAATTTTCTGCTCGTGCGCGTCGGCGACGCGGCACGCGTGCGCGAAGCGCTATTCGAGCACCGCATCGTCGTGCGCGACGCCACGTCGTTCGGGCTCCCCGAGTGGGTCCGAGCTGCCGTGCCGCCGGCGGCGTCTCGCGACGAACTCGCGGCGGCGCTTGTCGCGGTCGCGGCGAAGAGCAGTCGAAAAGAGGCGACGCGTCATCGGGGCAATCTGGGTATATCTCACCAGCAATAGCCCGTGCGCTGACTTTCTTTCCTGTCGAATCTGGCGAAGCATGAGTGCAGGCCAGTGATCCTGCCATTGTGTCCGGGCCTCGCTGCGGGGACGCTCGACCATTAGAGATGGAGGCATGCGTGCGACTTCGTGAAATCGCGGGGACCGGGGTGCGGGTTTCGGAAATCGGCTTCGGCGTCTGGACGCTCGCAGCGGGCTGGTGGGGCGACCACAGCGACGACGAGGCGGCAGCCCTCCTGCGACGCGGCGTCGACTATGGCCTGACCTTCCTCGACACGGCGGACACCTACGGCCAGGGCCGCGGCGAGACCCTCATCGCGAAGGCGTTCCCCGGCAGCCGCCGCGACGGCATCACGATCGGCGCAAAGTTCGGCTACGACTGGCAGGCGCGCGATCCTTCGGCCGCCGGCCAGCGCGAGGCCCCCCACCGCTTCGACATTCCTTTTCTCGAGGCCTCCCTCGATGCGTCGTTGCGTCGCATGGGGACGGACCGCATCGATTTCTACCAGATGCACAACCCGCGGATGGCGCACCTCCTGGACGACGACGTGTGGTCGTTCGTCGATCGGGCGTACCGCGCGGGCAAAGTGCGCGCCATCGGGGTCGCGCTCGGGCCGGCGATCGGCTGGAAGGACGAAGGGCTGTACGCGCTCGAACACCTGCCCGTCCACGGCGTGCAGATGATCTACAACGCGCTGGAACTGGACCCCGGCCGCGCGCTGATCGAGGCGGCCGAGCGCAACGGAAAGAGCCTGGTCGTCCGTGTCCCGCATTCCTCGGGCATGCTGGAGGGCCACTACACGCCGGACACCGTCTTCCCCGAGGGCGACCACCGCCGGCACCGGCCGCGTTCCTGGCTCGTCGAGGGCCTGCAGAAAGTCGAGCAGTTGCGGTTCCTGGAACGCGAGTGCCGCTGCACGCTCAGCCAGGCCGCGCTGCGCTTCGTGCTGCACTCGCCCGCGGTCGTCTCTGCTTTGCCGAACATTTACGATGAGGCCCAACTCAAGGAGTTTGCGGCGGCCTCCGACCTCGGCCCGATGACGGACGCGCACGCGTCCAGGATCGAGGCCCTCTACGAGAGCAACTATGGGCTGCCGCAAGGGGTAACACGATGAGCACAGCCGCCACGAAGCCGGTCTTGGACGAACGGACCCGCGCCCTCCTCGACGTGATGCAGGAGACGTTCCCGCTCGACCCACGGCCGTACGCGGTGATGGGTGAACGCCTCGGGATGACGGAGTCCGAGGTGCTCGGACGGCTGGCCGAGGCGCGCGCGGCCCGGGTCGTGCGCCAGATCTGCGCGATCTACGACACGAAGGCGCTCGGCCACTCCTCGGCGCTTGTCGCGATGCGCGTCGCGCCGGAGCGGCTGGAGCACGCGGCCCGCGTCGTGAACGCGCACCCCGGCGTCTCGCACAACTACCGTCGCAACCACGACTTCAACATGTGGTTCACCGTCGCGATGCCACCGGGGTACGACCTCAGCGCCGTGATCCAGCGGCTGCACGAACTCGCCGGGGCCGAGTCCACGCGCGAGATGCCTACGCTGCACCTGTTCAAGATCGGCGTCACGCTCGACATGTCCGCCACGCGCGACCTGGACGAGCGTGGGACGCCCGAATACACGCAGGAGCGCCGGGACCAGGCGCTCGGCGGCTCGCTGACGGCCGAAGACATCGAGTTCATCCGCGCGACTCAGGGCGACATGGAGGACATCGCTGAGCCGTTCGCACCGATCGCGGCTGCGCTCGGCTGCGACGTCGCGACCGTCCTCGATCGCGCGCGCGACCTCACGGAGCGGGGATTCCTCCGCCGCTACGCGGCGATCCTCAACCACCGGCAGGCGGGCTTCCGCGCGAACGGCATGGCCGTGTGGAGCGTGCCGCCGGAGCGCGTGTCCGAGGTCGGGCAGTTCATCGCCGGCTACCGGAACGTCTCCCACTGCTACGAGCGACAGACCTACCCGGACTGGCCCTACTCCGTGTTCTCGATGATCCACCACCCCAAGGTGGCGGGCGTCGAAGAGACGGCTCAGACGATCAGCCGCGAGACCGGGATCACCGACTACAAGGTGCTGTACTCGACCACCGAGTACAAGAAGATCCGGCTCGCCTACTTCATCGAGGCCTACGACCGCTGGGAGGAACTGTGCATGGCCGCGGCGGCCGAGGCGACGCGATGACCGCGCAGCCACACCAAGGCACGCGCCCCGCGACGGAGGCCCAGGCACCGCGCGGCGTGCAGAGCGTGAAGTTCACGTTTTTCCGCATGCCGGGCGAGGCACGCCGCCTGCCCGCGGCGGAGCGCGCCCAGCTCTGCGAGGCGCTGCTCGGGCTGCTCGACCGCTCCGGGGAGCAGATGCTCACGCGCGCGTACACGACCGTGGGGACGCGCGGCGATGTGGACGTGATGCTCTGGCAGGTCCATGACGACCTGCGCGTCGTGATGGACTGGCACGCGGCGCTGCGCGCCTCATCCGTGGGGGCGTGGCTGGACGTGCCGCGCTCCTACCTGTCGATGACGATGCGCTCGCTCTACAACAACCCGCAGCACGAAGGCGCCGCCTCACGCGAGCGGCTGCGCACGGACGGCGGGACGGACGAGTTCTTGTTCGTCTACCCGATGGCGAAGACGCGCGCGTGGTACGCGCTGCCGGCGACGGACCGCCAGCGGATGATGAATGAGCACATCGCCGTCGGGCACAAGTACCACAACATCAAGATCAACACGACCTACTCCTACGGCCTGGACGACCAGGAGTTCGTGGTGGCATTCGAGGGCAACGACCCCGGCGAGTTCCTCGCGCTTGTGCGTGAACTGCGCGACACGGACGCGTCCGCCTACACGCTGTTCGACACGCCGATGTACACCTGCCGCCGGATCCCGCTCGGCGAGATGCCGGCCGCGCTCGGCCTCACCTAGGCGGGCCGCGCGAGCGGCAACGAGACGTCGACGCGGAGGCCGCCGCCCGCCGGGCGTGACGCGGCGACACTGCCACCTCGACGTTCCGCCAGCGAGCGGACAATCGCGAGGCCGAGGCCCGCGCCGTGGCCCGTCCCCGGCGTCCGCGCCTCGTCCAGCCGCGCGAAGCGCTCGAAGATCGTCGCCTCTTGGGCGTCCGGGATGCCCGGCCCATTGTCCTCGACGCTGAGCACCGCGCTGCTGCCGCGTTCGGCGAGTTCCACGCGCACGGGCGTCCCCTCGGGCGTGTGAGCGGCCACGTTCTCGAGCAGCGCACGGACGATCCGCCGGAACTCCGCGCCCCCAATGGCCGCGCGCGCCGGCACGAGCACCGTGCTGATCTGGTGCCGCCCGTGTTCGAGGATGTCGCGCATCTGCTCGATGGCTGCGGTCGCCTCAGCCGCCAGGTCGCTCTCCGTATGGCCCGGCGCGCGCTCCTCTGCCCGCGCGAGTTCCAGCAAGTCGTCGATCAGTGTCGCGGCCTCCTGGGTGACGTCGCGGATCTCCTCCACGCTCTCGCGGTGAGATTCCGGCAGCGGCTCCCGCAGGAGCAGATCGGCCGACGCGCGGATCACGGCAAGCGGCGAGCGCAACTCGTGCGAGGCGTCGGCGACGAAGGAGCGCTGACGGTCGTAGGCCGCTTCGAGCGGCTGCAGCGCGTGGCCGGCAAACAGGTACGCCCCGCCGAGTGACAGCAGGCTCCCGCCGACGGCCACCATCGCCAGCACCGTCAGCACGGCCCGCACCTGCCGGTCGTACTCGTCGAGGTTGCGTGCACCGACCACTGCACCCGCCGTGCGGTCGCCGAGCACGACCGGACTGGCGTAGATCCGCAGGCGCACGCCCGAGGCGTCTTCGACCGTGCCCCACGCGGCACGCCCGTCGAGCGCCGAACGCAACGCATCCGAGCCGGAGATCATCGTGGCGTCCACGCCGCGGGGGTTGACCAACAGTTCACCGTCCGGCCGGAAGGCGAGGAGGAAGACATCGCTGGTGGAGCCGCTGCCGGCTTCCGGCCCGTCGGCCAGCAACGCGAGCAGGCGCGGGTCGAGACGGGGCGGGATCGCCACGCGCGGCCCTGCCGGACGCTGAGGCGCTCCGTCCGCGGGTATGGCGTCAGTGGCGGGAGTCGCCTCAGTCGGGGCCGTGCCGGCCTGCCCAGCGGGGCCTGGAGGGCGTCCGTCCGCGGGACGTGCCGGCGGCGCCCGACGCGGCAGTTCCAGCCACCGTCCGACGGCGCTCGAAATGCCGTCTTCGAGTTCGTTGCGCAGCGTCCGCGTGACGGCTGTGTAGGTGACGGCTGAGAGCGTGAGCAGCAGTACGAGCAGGGCCGCCCCGTACCACAGCGTGAGGCGCAGCCTCGCGCGATGGACCATCTACATCAGTCCCCCCGGTCGAGCCGGTAGCCTACACCTCGCACCGTCACGATCGCGACGGCGTCCCCGAGTTTCCGCCTGAGGTAGTGCACGTAGAGGTCGACCGCGTTCGGCTCCGGTTCGGAGTCGAAGCCCCACACGGCCGAGAGGATGGCCTGCCGCGTCAGCGCCTGTCCCGGGTGGCGCATCAGGTGCTCGAGGAGCCGGTACTCGGTCGGGGAGAGGTCCACGACGGTGCCGTCCACCCTCGCCTCGTGCCGGCGGACGTCCAGCGCGAGCCGGCCCGCCGTCAGCACGTCCCCTTCCGCCCCGGCGGCACGACGGCCCAGCGCCCTGACTCGGGCCGTCAGCTCGTCGAACGCGAACGGCTTCACGAGGTAGTCGTCACCGCCGATGTCGAGGCCCTTCACGCGGTCCTCGACCTCGCCCCGGGCGGTCAGGAAGATCACGGGCGCGTCGAACCGCTCGGCACGAATCCGGCGGACGGCCTCGAAGCCGTCGACGCGGGGCATCATGACGTCCATGACGATGAGGTCAGGGGGGGCTTCCTTGGCGAGGAAGATCGCCTCCTCGCCGTCATGGGCCACCTGGACGTCGTGTCCCTCGGCCGTGAGGCCGCGCTCCACGAGTCGGGCGAGGCGAGAGTCGTCTTCGGCTACGAGTATTCGCATACTCAAAGCGTACGTCGGATTCCTTTGACCCGGCTGTGCTGGATCCATTGCATCTCGTTTGAAAGCCGCCTCAATTCCGTTCCGCGCACAGGTATCGCTCGATTCGGGACGCGGGCAGCGCAGCCTTGAGAGCGAATTCGGTGGCTGTCGGGTGCCTACCTGCAGGCTGAATCCGAGGACTGTGGACGGGACTATTCCGCGAGCGCGCTCCGCGCGGCCTCGACCGTGCGGTCGACGTCAGCCTCGGTATGCGCGAGCGAGAGGAACCACGCCTCGTACTGACTAGGCGGCAGGTGCACGCCGGCGTCGAGCATCGCGCCGTGGAAGCGCGCGAATGCGCCGGTGTCGGCCTGCTTCGCCTCCGCCCAGTTGCTCGGCGGGGTATCGAGCCCGAAGAACAGCGTCAGGAGCGAGCCTGAGCGGGCGACCGAGGCGCGGACGCCCTTCGCAGCAATGGCGTCGCACAGCCCGGCCTCCAAACGCGCACCGAGGGCCTCGAGGCGCGTGTAGGCGTCCGGCGTCGTCCGGAGGACATCGAGCGTCGCCGCGCCAGCGGCCATCGCGAGCGGGTTCCCGGAGAGCGTGCCCGCCTGGTAGACGGGGCCAAGCGGGGCGATCAGCGACATCAGGTCGCGGCGGCCGCCGTACGCGCCCACGGGGAGGCCGCCGCCGATGATCTTGCCCAGGACGGTGATATCCGGGCGCACCCCGTATACCCCCTGCGCCCCGCCGAGCGAGGCGCGGAAGCCGCTGATTACCTCGTCGAAGATGAGGAGCGCGCCCGCGGCGTCGCAGGCCGCGCGGAGACCTTCGAGGTAGCCCTCGGCTGGATGGACAAGGCCCATGTTGCCGGCGATCGGTTCGACGATGACGGCGGCGACGGCGCCCGGGTGCGCTTCGAACGCGGCACGCACGGCGTCCAGGTCGTTGTACGGCGCGACAAGCGTCTGCGCGGCGTATGCGGCGGGGACGCCCGCCGAGTCCGGGAGTGAGAGCGTCGCGACGCCGGAACCCGCAGCGACGAGCAGGCCGTCGGCGTGGCCGTG
>SCTU01000083.1 GCA_004297315.1 Dehalococcoidia bacterium
CCCCACCCTCAACACGAAGCCGATCCGCCGGGACGCCGCGCTCCGGTAAGTAGCCGCCCCTGAGGCCCGGTGCTACGGTGCGCGCGAGCGAGGTCGTATGCGGAAGTACCTGGCAACGATCTTCGGCGTGGCCGTCGGCGTCACGGCCGCCATCCTCGCCGCCGCACGTGCCGACGACGAAGCGCGGCGCGCGGGGACAGAGACCGATGGTCAGAAGGGCGGCGCGTGATGGTCGGACAACCCTCAGCCGCGCAGCCCGCCCCGGACCGCCTGGTGATGATGATCGTCTCGGACACCGACGCCGACACGTTGCAGCAACGCCTGGTCGCGGGCCGCTATCCCGTCACGAAGGTGGGGTCGACCGGCGGCTTCCTGCGCCGCGGCAGCGTCACGATCTTCTCCGGCGTCTCCCAGGCACAGGTCGCCGACGTAATCGCAATCGTCGAGGACGTGTGCCACGCGCGGCGCGAGTTCGTGCCGGTGCAGACGCTGCCGTTCATCGGCGACGGCGCATTCACGACGGAGCCCGTCGAGGTGCGCGTGGGCGGCGCCATCGTCTTCGTGCTGCCGGTCGAGCGGTACGAGCGCTTCTAGCGCGGCGCTCGCCAGGCGCTGACTCCTTCGTCCTACACACCCGCCCATGCCGCCGGCTCGGCCTCGGCCGCGCTGGCGAGGGCTGCCGGGAGCGCGTCCACCACGAGCGGGTCGAACTGTGCTCCACGACCCGCCTCCATGAGGCGGAGCGCCTCGTCCGGCGAGAAGGTCTGCCGGTACGGCCGTTGGGCGCGTAGTGCGCAGTAGGCGTCGGCTGCACCGAGGATCCGAGGCGCCAACGGAAGGCTGTCCCCCATCAGCATCTCGGGGTAGCCACGTCCGTCCGGGCGTTCGTGGTGCCATTCCACCCAGGACGCGATCTCGCCCATGCCCGGGATGCGCTCGATCATGCGCGCGCCCAGACCCGGGTGCCGGCGCATGTGCTCCATCTCGTCGACGGTGAGGATGGACGGCTTGCCCGCAATGTTTCGGGGGACGCCCAGCTGCCCGGCGTCCAGCAGGTGTCCCGCGACGCCGAGCGCCTCCGTGTACCCCTCGTGCAGTCCCATGACCGCACCCAGCGCGCGCGCGAGGCTGGCGACACGCGTGGCGCGACCCGGCTCGCGGACCGCGGCGTCGACCACAGCCCCCATCGCCTCGGCGGCACGTACAACCTGGCGATGCGACGGCTGCTCTCCCGCAGCGCTCGAGAGCGCCAGCCGCGCGGCCAGCGAGTCGTCCCACACGGCGAGCCACACCGCGTCGTCCCGGACGACATCGCGCGCCGCCGCCGCCACCTCGGGGCCGAGCGCGGAGACGAGTGCCTCGACCGGCGTGCGCGCGATCTCCGCGCGTGCCCGCAGGGGGTTCCCTGCGTGCTCGGCCGTCTCGCACACCCAGTGCGCCGCGCGCACGCAGAGCGAGGCCCGCGGGATGCCGGCGCCGGCTAGGGCCAGTGGCCCGCCGCCGTCCCACCGCTCGCGGGACGCCCGGACAGCGTCCTGGACGGCGACGTTGAGGCCAAAGCGCTGCGCCACCCATGCTCCGCCGGCCGCGCGGTCGCCGGCGATGGGCACGCTCACCCCCGCATCGTGCAGCAGTCCCGCCTCTAGGGCGGAGCGCTGCACCTCGGCGTTCAGCCCAAGCCGCGCGGCGATGTCCCGCGCCAGCGAGGCGACGCGGGCCGCGTGCCCGGGCGCCTCCTGCTCCGCCAGGTCGAAGCCGTCGGCAAGACACGCGATCAGATCGAGCCGCCGGGCCGGACGCACGCGGACTTCGCGGGCGGGAGGGAGCACGGGCGCGGTGGCGCCGGGTACGTACGGCGTGCGCGCTTCGATCATGTCCGGCATGGCGGGTCAGCACCGTTGCGCCGGCGCGCTCCTTACCACTCATCCTCGGCATGCCCGAACGCATCCACAGGCCCTGTGCCAATGGGCTCGCTGCTCAATCAGGCTTACGATGGCGCCCTGCGAGGGAGCGTCTATGCGCGCACGGATCGCTGGCCCGGTGGTGCTCGCCCTCGTGCTCGCCACCTTCACGCTGACCGCGTCCCGTTCGACCGTCGGGGCCGCTCAAGGCGAGATCACGGGGACGGTCCCCGCCGCCGGCCTCGGCATCGTGCTCTGGGGCGGCGGCCCGCCATCGGCCGTGCCGGCGGCGGTCGCATTGAAGGGCTGTGCACTCCAGTCGTTCTGGGTCAGCCTCGATGGCCGTCTCGATGGTTATGTCTCGGGCGCGCCCGGGTTCGTGAACGACGCGTTCGCCGCGCGGTTTCCCGGCGGCTCGATGCCGGCCCAGACCGCCCTCATCCTCGTCTGCGGCGGTGTTGTCGCACCCGCGCCGCCGGCCGCCGCCCCCAGCGTGCGACGGCTGAGCGGGGTCCAGTTCGGCAACCAGCGCTGGAGCGGCGAAGTCCTCATCACCGGCGACGTCGTCGTGATCGGTGATCTCACCATCGACCCGGGCACGACCGTCCGCTTTGTGGTGGGCGACGATCAGGCCCTCGGCAATGAGGTGGCAGCGGACGGCACGAACGACGCCGACCCCACGCGTCTGCTGTCCTACGCACGAGGGCATGCCGACCTCGCCGTCCTCGGGAAGTTGATGGCCAGCGGGAGCGCGAGCGCACCGATCGCGTTCACCTCCTCAGCTGACCGTCCCGCACTCGCGGATTGGCAGGGGGTCAGCTTCACCGGCGACGGCAGCATCCTGGAGGGCCTTGTCGTGGAGTGGAGCCGCAATGGCGTCACGCCGAAGGGCTCGCAGCCGGACAGCGTGCTGCGGAACTCCACCATCCGTCACACGATGTGGGGCTGTGTTTCGGGTGGCATCTCCGGCATGCAGGTGCTGAACAACGCGATCAGCGACTGCGGCCACGAGGGCGTGGACGTGCAGGGCGGCGACATGGTGATCCGTGGAAACACGATCACCGACTCGCACTCCGGGATCGTGGTCCTGGCCGGCAGCCCGATCATCGAGGGGAACACGCTGACGAACGTGGGAGACGGGATCGGGCCGACGCCGCTGCCGGGGACGCCTCGGATCAGTGCCAACTCGATCACGCTCGCACCACGGGACAGCACACTGGAGTGGCGTTACGGGAACTTTGCGTACCGGATCTACGGAACGCCCTAGAGGTCGCCCGCCGGCCCCGGCAACTCGCCCTCGCGCGCGGCATCGATCATGCGCCGCGTCTCCTCGGGCACTTCCATCCCGTAGGACTCGAACTGGCGCTCGACCCAGGAGCCGATCTGGCGCGGGTCGGAATACGCCTCGCCCGGTTGCGGCGTGCCGTGCTCCTGGAGGACGTCGCCCTGCGTCTTCAGCCGTCCGACCCGAGACATGACCTTCTTCACGCGCGCGCTCCCGCAGTGCTGGCAGGCAGGCGGCGCCGCAGTCTTCGGCGAGCGCACGAAGATGCTGCTCAACCGGGCGCACTCCTCGCAGCGGTACTCATAGATCGGCATCGAGGTGCCTCGCGGTGCGTCCCGGCCTAGTCGCCGGTGGAGTCCGAGGCCTGCGCCTCTTTCGCGCGGCGGATGCTGTTCTCCAACGTAAACTTCACGTCGGCGCGCTCCACCGGGTTCAGTCCCGCGTCCGCCTTTTGCGCGAGTTCGCGGAAGTTGGAGCCGAGTTCCGTGTCGAACTTCTCGCCCATCTGCTTCGCCCACTTCGCGAAGCCGCGCTCGTCCTTCGACTCGAGGTGGCCGAGCTCCTCGGCGACGTTGATGCCGTCCAGGCGTTCGCCCGACCGTCGCACCCGCGCCACCTTGGAGATGCGCCGCTGGAGCCGCGCGCTTCCGCACTCGGGGCAGCGAGGGTCGGCCGCCTTCGCGGCGGAGCGGAAGAGGATCTCCACCGCCCGCCCGCAGTCGCCGCAGTCGTACTGATAGATCGGCATGGAGCCCTCGGAGCGCGCCGCTAGCCCTCGATGGCGTTCTCGATGTGGTTCAACTGGCCCACATCGCCACCGACGGTGAGTTCGATCGCCACGAGGTCGACGCGGCAGTTCGCGGGGTACTCCGGGTGGTCAGCCGCATACGCCTCGGCCAGCGCGCGCAACTTGGCGCCCTTGATGGCGGAGATCTGCTGCACGGCGGCTCCCATCTTCCGGGACGTGCGCAGCTTCACTTCGACGAACACGAGCGTGTCGCCCTTGAGCGCGACGAGGTCAATCTCGCCTTCGAGGCGCCGCACGTTCCGCTCCACCACCTCGTAGCCGTGCTGCTCCAGGTAGCGGGATGCGATCCGCTCGCCGGCTGCCCCCAGCAGTTGCGATCGCTCGGTCACTCTGTGATCCTTCCAGCGCGCCCGGACACCCGGAAGAATGCCTCCCGGACAGGTGCAAATGAGAGCCGGTGGACCGTCGTCGGCCCCAGCCGGGCGATCGCCTCGCGGTGTACGTCCGTCGCGTACCCCTTATGTCCAGCGAACCCGTAACCGGGAAAGACGCAGTCCAAATCTTCCATCATGGCGTCGCGCGCCACCTTGGCGATGATGCTCGCCGCCGCGACGGAGACGCAGCGCGCGTCGCCGCGTACTACCGCCCGCTCCGGGAGCCCGCTTCCCGCGACGTCGTTCCCATCAATGATCAGCGCGTCCGCGCGCGTAAGCAACCCCGCCACCGCGCGCCGCATCGCCAGCCGGGTCGCCTGCCGGATGTTCACCTGGTCTATGACCTGCGGAGAGACCGCCGCGAGGCTCCACGCAGATTCAGTGCGGATCACGGCGGCAAGCCGCTCCCGCTCCCGCGGGGTCAGTGCCTTGGAGTCGTCCAGAGCATGGATCCACCCCGCCCGGGACGGCGCACCAGAGGCGGTGCGCGGCAGGATTACCGCTGCGGCGACCACGGGACCCGCCAGCGGCCCTCGCCCGACCTCGTCCACCCCGGCGACATGGAGCCAGCCCTCGCGCCACAGCGAGCGCTCGACCGCCCACCCGGGGCGCGGATCGTTACGGTGGAGGGAAACAGAGGCCAGCGTCCGGTCAGCAATCGCGACCATCTGTGCAGCCTACGACGCCCATATGGATATGACAACTCAGCAGTTTTGGCAAGTCTCGTTCCCGGAGGGCCCGTATCATCGCCGGGCCTCGAAAACGCCGCGAAGGAGACCGCCGTGCCGATTATCCGCATCGAGATGTTCCCGGGCCGCACGCTGGCGCAAAAGCGCGAACTCGTGCGGCTGATCACGGACGCCGTCTGCAACGTCGCCCACACCGATCCGAAGAACACGCACGTGATCTTCGAGGAGCGCTCGGTCGAGGACTGGGCCTGGGACGGCAAGCTCTACGTGGACCAGGAGGACGACGAGGCGTAACGCCCGGAGATGGGTATGTCCGCATATCGGTTTGCGGGATTCGCTCAGGTCCGGCTCGGGCAGAGCACGGTGTTACACTGACTTAACCATCCTCCAGCGGGAACAAGGCGGTGCCCGCGCGAAAACGAGTCCACTATGTCTCGATCTGCTCGCAATGTCGGCGTCTACCTGCTGATCCTGGTCGCCCTGGTGCTCGTGGTGGTCATGGTCTTCCGGCCGGCCTCCACCTCCGGCGAAAAGCCACTCTCGTACGTCATCCAGCAGGCCCAAGCGGGCAAGGTTGAGGCGATCGAGGTCTCCGCCGACCAGTTGAAGGTCAAGGTGCGCGACCAGAGCGAGCCGATCCGCTCGCGCAAGGAGACCGCCGCCTCGATTGAGGAGATCCTCCGCCAGAACGGCGTGCCGGTCGCCCAGAGCGGCATCGAGATCTCGGTGCGCGGACCGAGCCAGTTCGGGAACGTCTTCGGCCTGCTCCTGAACTTCCTGCCCCTGATCATCTTCGGGGCAATCCTCATGTTCATGATGCGGCAAGCGGGCGGCGCCAATAACCAGGCGATGTCCTTCGGCAAGAGCCGCGCGCGCATGTTCACCGGCCAGAAGACGACCGTCACGTTCATGGACGTGGCCGGCCAGGAAGAGGCCACGCAGGAACTGGGCGAGGTCGTCGAGTTCCTGAAGTACCCCGAGAAGTTCGCCGCCCTGGGCGCGCGGATCCCGCACGGCGTACTGCTGCTGGGCCCTCCGGGCACGGGCAAGACGATGATCGCGCGCGCGGTCGCCGGCGAGGCCGGGGTGCCGTTCTTCCACCTCTCCGGTTCGGAGTTCGTGGAGATGTTCGTGGGCGTCGGCGCGTCCCGTGTGCGCGACCTCTTCGAACAGGCGAAGCGCAACGCGCCGTCGATCATCTTCATCGACGAGATCGACGCCGTGGGCCGGCAGCGCGGCTCGGGCCTCGGCGGATCGCACGACGAGCGCGAGCAGACGCTGAACCAGATCCTGGTCGAGATGGACGGCTTCGACTCGAACTCGAGCGTGATCGTGCTCGCCTCCACCAACCGGCCGGACGTGCTGGACCCCGCGCTGCTGCGGCCGGGCCGGTTCGACCGCCAGATCACGCTGGACCTCCCAGACGTGAAAGGCCGCCGCGCCGTCCTCGACGTGCACTCGAAGGGCAAGCCGTTTGACCCAGGCGTCTCGCTCGAGGTGATCGCGAAGCAGACGCCGGGATTCGCCGGCGCGGACCTCGCGAACCTCGTAAACGAGGCCGCGATCCTCGCCGCCCGGCGGAACAAGAAGCGCATCTCGATGGACGAGATGAACGAGGCTGTCGACCGCGTGATCGCGGGCCCGGAGCGGAAGTCTCGCGTCATCACGGAGACCGAGAAGAAGATCATCGCGTTCCACGAGGCGGGCCACACCGTGGCCGGCTACTTCTCGAAGCGCGCGGACATCCCGTTCAAGGTCACGATCGTCGCCCGCGGCATGGCCGGCGGGTTCACACGCTCCCTGCCGTCGGACGACCGCCGCCTGCAGGACCGCTCGTACTACGAGGCGATGATGACGATGGCGCTCGGCGGGCACGTCTCGGAGGAACTCGTCTTCGGCGAGATGACCACCGGCGCGCACGACGACATCGGCAAGGTCACCTCGATCGCCCGCAACATGGTCACGCAGTGGGGCATGTCGGAGCGCCTTGGGCCGCGCACGTTCGGGCGGCGCCAGAGCATGGTGTTCCTCGGCCGCGACATCTCCGAGGAGCGCGACTACTCCGAGCGCACCGCCGAGGAGATCGACGACGAGGTCCGCCGGCTGATCGACGAGGCCCACGTCCGCTGCCGCGCGCTCATCAACGAGCACCGTGACAAGCTCGACGCACTCGCCGCTCGCCTCGTCGACGTCGAGACGGTCGAGGGCGACGAACTGCTGACGATTCTCGGGCCGTGGGAAGGCCGCCCGCTGCCGGGCGAGCTCGACATGGGCCACGGCACGGGCACCACGCCTCCGCCCTCCGGAGGGGTGCCAGCCGGCGACAGCGAGCCCGAGGAGGCGCCGCAAGGCCGCCCGGGCATCGCATGGGGCAGCAAGAACGCGGCGCAGGGTTAGCGCTCGGCCGCAGCCGACTGACTGAGACGAAGGGCCGGTTCACACCGGCCCTTCGCTCGTCCTCAACGCGCTCGAGCGAGCGTCTAGCTACCGGGCGCCGGACTGCCCTCGACCGACGCCTCGTCCCGCTCGCGGATCTCGCGCATGCGGCGGGCAAAGATGTAGCGCATCAAGAAGAACCAGGCGAGGCCCACGACGATCAGCCCGATGCGCACCACCGGGCTCTCGTCCAGCGTGCCATCGTCGTTCAGCACGGCGCGGCCGAGGATGAACCCGGAGCCGACCCAAATGCCATTGGCGATGAACGCGCCGAGATAGTCGAGCGGAAGCCAGACGCGGAGGGGAATGTGCAGGGCGCCCGCGCCGAAGGGCCCGACCGCGCGGGTCATCGAGTGCAGGTGGTAGAAGGGAATGAGCCAGCGCGCGCGCCCGCGCATCACCTCGGCGCCCATGCGCAGGGACGGGCCCATCTTGGTGCTGAGCATCCACGTGCCGCCCCAGCGCCCGAAACCGTACGAGACGGTGTCGCCCAGGGCGGTGCCCGTCACCGCCATCAGGTAGACGAACACGAACTGCGACACGGAGGCGCCGGCGTTGGCGCCGCCGAGGAACATCAGGACGACGCCCGGGAAGACCACGCCCAATCCGACCGTGGTCTCCGCCAGGGCCGCGAAAAAGACGATGGGCGAGCCGAACCGGTCGAACAGACCGTTCAGGGCGAGAAAGAGGACGTCGGCGAGCCAGTTGTAGGCGTCGTACGGCGCACGGAGCAGGTCGAGTGGATTCAGGGGAGGTATCCCTCCAGCCAGGCCAGTTTATCCATGCCCGGCGGAAGCCTCACCTGCCGTCTGCAGCCGCCAGCTAAATCTGGCTCGCGTTGACCGAGCGCGGGGGGGCTACCTACACTGGACGTTCTGACCTGGTGGTCAACCCCTGATTTGGGAGTCTGTCATGTACGCCATCATCCGCACCGGCGGGAAGCAATACCGCGTCCGCGAGGGCGACCGCATCGCGATCGAGCGGCTCGATGTCGCTGAGGGTGCTCAGGTCACGCTGAGCGACGTCCTCCTGGTCGGCGACGAGACCGGCACCAGGGTCGGCGCTCCGCTGGTCCCGGGCGCGGTGGTGACCGCGACCGTCGAGGTGCAGGACCGCGGGCCCAAGGTCACGCACTACCACTTCAAGAACAAGACCCGCCGCGAGCGTATGGTCGGCCACCGCCAGCCGCGCACCCGGTTGGTCATCACCGGCATCACCGCCGGCTAGCACGGACAGGGAGGGGACGCCATGGCACACAAGAAGTCTGGCGGCTCCAGCCGCAACGGCCGCGACTCGAAGTCGAAGCGCCTCGGCGTGAAGGCTTCGGACGGCGAGCTGGTGACGGCGGGCTCAATCATCATCCGCCAGCGCGGGACACGCGTACATGCGGGCCTGAACGTGGGCACGGGCCGCGACCACACCCTGTGGGCGCGCACGGAGGGCTTCGTGGCCTTCTCACCCTACGCGAAGGGCCGCCGCAAGCAGGTCTCGATCCGTCCGGTCGAGGCATAAAGGACTCATACGATGAAAGCTGCAATCCACCCGAAGTACGAGGAGGCCACGGTGACCTGCTCGTGCGGCAACACCTGGACCACGCGTTCCACCAAGGGCGCGATCAACCTCGACGTGTGCTCCAACTGCCACCCGTTCTTCACGGGTGAGCAGCGCATCGTCGACACCGCGGGCCGCGTCGAGCGCTTCCGCCGGCGCTACACGCGGGCCTAGGGCTGAGCTTCTTCTGACGGAGACCACGAGGGCGGCTCACGCCGCCCTCTTCGTTGTCCGCGGGCAGGCTTCGCGCTTCCTCGGGCGCTCCCCTAGGCTGGCGGCATGCCTCCATCCACCTACGGCGGCCAGGCGGTGATCGAGGGCGTCATGATGCGCGGCGCGCAGGCGATGTCGGTCGCCGTGCGCGCACCCTCCGGCGCGATCGTCTGCCGGGAGCAACGGCTCGGGGGGATCTACACCAACGCGGCGCGGCGCATACCGCTGGTCCGGGGGATCACGATCCTGCTGGAGACCGTGGTGCTCGGGAGTAGTGCCCTCACATGGTCTGCTGCCGTCGCCGCTGGCGAGGTGGACACTGACGGCACACCGAAGGGCATGGGCCCCGTCGAGTGGCTCGTCGTGCTCGGGGCGATGGCCTTCGCCATCACCGTGTTCTTCGTCGGCCCGGTCGCAGTCACGAGTCCCCTGGACGGCCGCGTGCCCGCGTGGGTCGTGATCGCGGTCGAGGGCGGCATCCGGATGGCGCTGCTCCTCGGCTACGTCTGGGGCATCGGTCGCACCGAGGGCGTGAAGCGAGTCTTCCAGTATCACGGCGCAGAGCACATGACGATCGCGGCGCACGAGGACGGCCGTGACCTGACCGTCCCCGCGGTCCGCCGGTACCCGAAGGAGCATCCGCGGTGCGGGACCTCGTTCCTGCTCACGGTCGCGCTGGTCTCGATCGTCGTATTCGCCTTTGCCGGGCGTGAGCCGCTGTGGTGGCGGTTCGCCTCGCGTCTCGTGCTCGTGCCGTTCGTCGCCGCTGCGTCGTATGAGGTGATCCGCTTCGCCGGAGCCCACCAGCGCTGGCCGGTCGTCCGCTGGCTGTTCGCCGGGAACATCGCGTTGCAGTACCTGACCACACGTCCACCGGACGATGAGCAGATACAGGTGGCCCTCGCCGCCCTCGACCGGGTCAAGCAGGTGGAGGCACGTGGTGGTTGAGGCGCCTCGTGTCACGGTGCTGGCGGGCGGGATCGGCGCGGCGCGGTTCCTCGCGGGGCTGCAACGAGTCGTACCGCCCGAATCGATCACCGCTGTCTGCAACGTCGGCGACGACCTCGACTGGTTCGGGCTGAAGGTCTGCCCGGACATCGATTCAGTGCTGTACACGCTCGCCGGAGTGGAGGGCGCCGACGGCTGGGGCGTCCGCGACGACACACGGCACACCCTCGAATCCCTGCGTGCGCTTGGTGGTGAGACGTGGTTTGGCATCGGCGATGCCGACCTCGCCACCCATCTCTTCCGGACGGGCCGGTTGCGACAGGAGGAGACGCTCAGCGAGGCGACTGCCGCACTCGCCCGCGCACGCGGGGTGGGTGTCACGGTGCTCCCGGTCACCGACGATCCCCACCCCACTGTCGTGCGGACTGCAGACGGCGACCTCGCCTTCCAGGACTACTTCGTGCGACGTCACGCCGCCGTGCCGATCACGGGCGTCTCGTTTCCTGGCGCTCCAACGGCGCGACCCGCCCCCGGCGTCCTCGCGGCGATCCGTGACTGCGACTTGCTTTGCGTCGCGCCGAGCAACCCGCTGGTCTCGATTGCGCCGTTGCTCGCACTCGCCGAAGTTGATGCCGCAGTGCGGGAGTCCCGAGCCCGGCGGGTGGCGTTGTCCCCGATTGTCGGCGGCGCGGCGATCAAAGGCCCGGCTGCGGCGATGCTGGCCACGCTGGGACACGACGTCTCGGCGCTCGGTGTCGCCCGGATGTACGCGAGCCTGATCGACCTCTTCGTCCTGGACACTGTGGACGCGGAACTCGTCCCCGCGGTGCGCGCGCTCGGGCTGGAGGCCGTCGCGGTGGACACGATGATGGTGGGCGCTGAAGGCCGTGAGCGCGTGGCACGAAACGTCCTCTACGCCGCAGGGTTCCTCGACTGATGGACGCACTCAACGTCGTCGTGATCGTCGCCGTACAGGACGCCAGCCGCGCGAAGAGCCGGCTGGCAGCGCACCTCGACCCCGGCCAGCGACACAGCCTGGTGCAGGCGATGCTGGACGATCTGCTCACCGCGGTGCGCGAGGTCCACGCGGGGCTGGTCTTCGTCGTCTCGCCGGTCACCGGCTATGACGCCGTCGCACACAAACATCAGGCGGAGGTGTTGCGCGACCCGGGGAGCGGGTACCTGCCGGCCGTAATGCTGGGCCTCGCACACGTTGCCAACAACGGAGCCGCACTCGTATTGCCAGGCGACCTCCCCCAAGCCCGCGGCGAGGACCTGGCCGCACTCCTGGAGGCGCTGCGGCACGCACCGGTCGTCCTCGCGCCGTCAGTCGATGGCGGTACCTGCGCCCTCGGTCTGCGCCCGCCGGGGGTGCTCACGCCCGCGTTCGGCCTCGACTCTGCGAACCGCCACCGCGAGGCCGCGCGCGCCGCCGGGCTGCAGATGCGCGAGTTCCACCTCCCCTCGCTCAGCCGAGACGTAGACACCATCGAAGACCTCAAGGCGGTGTGGCCGCACGTAGGCGGGGCGACTGCGGCGATCCTCGATCAACTTCAGATCGTGCGGCCTCGGCCCAACCCATGAGCATCGAACCGCTCGGGCAAGACGCCCGCACTGTGGAGTCCGCCATCCGCGCGCGGCGCTCAATACGCGGCCTCGATGGCCCACCCCTCGCAACCGAGGAAGTCGAAGCGTTGGTCGCGTTAGCGCTGACGGCACCCGCACCGCACCACACCCGCCCGTGGCGCTTCGTCGAGATCGGCCCGGAACGCCGGGAGCCGCTCGCTGATGCAATGGGCGCTGCATGGCAGCATGACCTCGAAGGCGACGGGCGGCCTTCAAAGACCGTACAGCGGGCGCTCGCCCAGTCTCGTGCCCGGATCACGGGCGCTCCGACGTTACTCCTCGGCTGCCTGGTGGCAGATGGGTTGAACCGCTATACCGACGAGCGGCGCTGGCGTGCCGAATGGGGACTCGCCCAACATTCGTTCGGGGCGGCGCTTCAGAACCTGCTGCTCGCGGCGAGCGCCCGAGGGCTGGGTGCTTACTGGATTTCCGCACCGCTCTACGCGCCGGACAGGGTACGCGCCGCGCTCGATCTCGACGGCGAGTGGGAGCCGCAGGCGTTCGTCGCCCTCGGGCGGCCGAGGGACGGCTACCGGCCATTCGACCGGCCGTCGCCCGACCTCAGCACCCAGTTCACGCGCCGCTAGACACAGCATCGATCAACGCCGGTAGGTCGCGCAGCGATTCGATGCGCGGCGAGTCGACATCGCGGGCGCTGCCCTCCCGGTCGAGCAGGACGCCGTACATCCCGAGAGCGACCGCCGGCGCGACGTCGTTGTCCATCCGGTCGCCGACCATCAGGGTCGTCTCGACCCGCGCGCCGCTCCGCCGCATCGCGCCGCGAAAGAACTCGGGGTCGGGTTTGGCGACATGCGCCTCCTCGGCGGTCCAGATGTGGTGCATCCGACGGAAGACCGGCGCCCGGACCATCGCGGCGTTCCCGTTCGTCGCGGCGACGAGCGTCAGGCCACGGCTTCGGAGCACCTCGACGGTCTCTTCCACGTCATCAAAGGGCAGCAGCGCGCGGTCGCGCGCCCCGAAGAAGGCGTCGGAGGTGCGAGCGAGCGCCGCCTCATCCGTCACCCCGGCCGTGCCCAGGATCCGGCGGAACGACTCCTCGCGCGCCCTGGTGAGGGAACCGGGCGCCAGTTGCAGATCGCGGGCCACCTGGTCGCGGGTCGCGATCACCTCGGCCGGGGTGACGAGACGTCCGGTGGCTTCCGAAAGCGCGTCGCACGCCGCCCGCAGGCCCGCGCGGAGCGCTGCGTCGAAGTCGACGAGCGTGCCGTCAACGTCGAAGAAGACGTGGCTGACGCGAAACGGGGGCGGACGGCCACGCATCGCGGGGCTAGGCCGGTGTGACCGGCCGGATGGGGACACCGCGCGCGGCCAGGTACGCCTTGATCGAGGGGATGTCGTACGTGCCGAAGTGGAAGATCGAGGCGGCGAGCACGGCGTCCGCGCCGCCCTCGGTCAGCGCGTCGTAGAGGTGTGAGGGCTCGCCGGCGCCGCCGGAGGCAATCACCGGCACGTCCACCGCATCTGAGATGGCACGGAGCAGCGGCAGGTCGTAGCCGCGCTGGTGCCCGTCCGTGTCCATCGAGGTGACGAGCAGTTCGCCCGCACCGCGCTCGACCGCCTCGCGCGCCCAATCGACGGCGTCACGCTCCGTCTCCCGGCGCCCGCCGTGCGTGTAGACGCGCCAGCGCCCCTCGCCCACGCGCTTTGCGTCGATGGCGACCACGACGCACTGCGAACCGAAGCCCTTCGCGCCCTCCTCGATCAACTCGGGGCGTTCGAGGGCGGCCGTGTTCACGGAGACTTTCTCGGCGCCGGACTCGAGCATCAGGCGGATGTCCTGCGCTGACCTCACTCCGCCGCCGACGGTCAGCGGGATGAACACCTGGTCAGCAGTGCGCTGGATCATGTCGTACACGCTCGTACGCGCGTCGGAAGACGCCGTGATGTCGAGGAAAACGAGTTCGTCCGCGCCGGCAAGGTCGTACTTCCGCGCGAGCTCGACCGGGTCGCCAGCGTCGCGCAGTTCGACGAACGAGACGCCCTTCACCACGCGGCCGTCCGCCACGTCGAAGCAAGGAATGATCCGCTTGGTCAGCATCAGGCGCCTGCCTTCGCGGCGCGTCCAACGGCCTCAATCGCCTCGGGGAGGCTGACGTCGCCCGTGTAGATCGCGCGTCCGACGATCGCAGCTTCCGCTCCGCACTCCGCGAGCCGCACGAGGTCGCTGACGCTGCCGACGCCGCCCGCGGCGATCACGCGCATCCCGGACGTGCGCGCGAGGCGGTCCACCGCCTCGAAGTTCGGGCCGTCGTTGACGCCGTCGCGCAGGATGTCGGTGTAGACAATGCGGACGACCCCTGCGTCGCGGAGCCGCGCGATGAACTCCGCTGCGTCGAGGCCGCTGTCCTCAGTCCAGCCTTCGAGGCTTACGCGGCCCGCTCGTGCGTCCACCGAGACGAAGACGCGGTCACCGGCCAGCGCGACGGCCGCAGGCACGAGCGCTGGGTCTTTCACGGCCGCGGTGCCGAGCGCGACACGGTCAAAGCCGGCGTCGAGGGCGGCGCGCATCACCTCCAGCGTTCGGACGCCGCCGCCGGTCTGCACGGGCACCTCGACCGCCTTCACAATCGCGCGCGTGACGGCGAGATTGGCCTGCGCGCCCTCGCGCGCACCGTCGAGGTCCACGACGTGGATCCGCGTCGCGCCCTCGGACGCCCAGCGGCGCGCCATCGCGACCGGGTCGTCGCCGAAGACGGTCTCGCGCGCATAGTCGCCCTGGGCCAGGCGGACGCATTTGCCGCCGCGGACGTCGATCGCGGGGATCACTTCCATCGATCTGCCCTCGTCAGGATGCTGCGGTCGCCGCCGGCGCGATCGAGCCGTGTTCCAGCGCCAGCCGGAGGAAGTTCGCGTACAGCCTCAGCCCGCTGCGCCCGGACTTCTCCGGGTGGAACTGCGTGGCGATGAAATTGCCTCGTCCCACCACCGCAGGGAAGGTCACTCCTTCGTACTCGGTGCTGCCGATGACCACGGAGGGATCGGCGGGCAGCCCGTGATACGAGTGCACGAAGTAGAAGTAGTCGTCCTGCGCGATGCCCTCGAAGACCGGATGTGGGCGCTCCAGGTGGACGGTGTTCCACCCCATGTGCGGCACCGTCATCCCCTCTGGGAAGCGCACGACGCGCCCGCCGAGGACGCCCAGGCACTCGTGCCGGCCACCCTCCTCCGAGACCTCGAAGAGCGCCTGCATGCCCATGCAGACGCCGAGGAAGGGCCGCCCCGAGGCGATGTAGTCGACGATCGGGCCGTCGAGGCCGCCCTCCCGCAGGTGCGCCATCGTGTCCTCGGCGGCGCCGACGCCCGGGACGATCAGCGCGCGTGCGCCGGGAATGGCAGAGGCCTCGCTGGTGACCAGCGGCTCAACGCCGGCGTGGGCGACCGCGCGTGCCACGCTGCGGAGGTTCCCCGCCCCGTAGTCGACAATCACCACGTCAGCCATTCGGGCACTCCAGGCGGTCGCCTGCTGAATAGGTAGTGTACCGCCGGGCCCGGCCTCGTCCGAGCCCGCCGATATACTCGACCGGTGACCACTTCAGAGCCCTCCCGGCGGCCCCGCAGCGCGCGTACGCAGACCCGCGACGACAGCGCCGCCCCGGAAGCCGCCCGCGAACGCGTCGAGGCGCTTCGCATCGAAATCCTCGAGCACGACCGTCGCTACTACGAACTGGCCCAGCCGACGATTGGTGACAGCCAGTACGACGCCCTCGTACGCGAACTGCGCGACCTCGAGACGACGTATCCCGAACTTGTCACCCCGGACTCGCCGACGCAACGCGTCTCCGGCCGCCCCGCCGAGGGCTTCGCGGTCGTCCGGCACCGCGAGCCGATGCTCTCGCTGGGGAACGTCTTCGGGCGGGACGAGCTAATGGCGTGGCACCAGCGTGTCGTCCGGCTGACCGAGCGCGAGGACATCGCCTTCGTCTGCGAGCCGAAGATCGACGGGCTCGCGATCGCCCTCGTCTACCGCGACGGCAGATTCGTCCAGGGGGCGACGCGCGGCGACGGCAGTCGAGGCGAGAACATCACGCCCAACCTCGAGACCATCCGGTCGCTCCCGAAGCGACTGAAGGCCGCCAAGGGACGCCCGCTCCCGCCTGAGTTCGAGGTCCGCGGAGAGGTCTATCTCTCGAAGGCGGAGTTCGCGCGCCTGAACGCCGAGCGTGCCGAGGCGGGTGAGCAGCTGTACATGAACCCGCGCAACACCGCCGCCGGCTCGCTGCGCCAACTCGACGCAAGCATCACTGCATCGCGCCGCCTCGACCTCTTCGCGTACCAACTCGGCTGGTCGGAGGGGAACCGCCCCGCGTCCACGCATGCCGCGGCGATCGCCTGGCTGCACGACCTCGGCTTCCCGACGAACCCGCTCGCGCAGCGCTTCGAGTCGATCGAGGAGGTCGCCGGCTTCTGTGAGGCGTGGGCGGAGCAACGCGACGCCCTCGACTACGAGATCGACGGAGTCGTGGTGAAGGTGGATGACTTCGGCCTGCAGCGCGCGCTCGGCGTGGTCGGGCGCGAGCCGCGCTGGGCGGTCGCCTGGAAATTCCCCGCCGAACAGGCCGTCACACGGCTGCGTGAGATCCAGGTTTCAGTCGGGCGGACGGGCGTCCTCACCCCATTCGCCGCGCTGGAGCCGGTCTTCGTCGGCGGCGCCCACGTCGGAATGGCGACGCTCCACAACTTCGACCACGTCCGGAAACTGGACGTGCGATCCGGCGACGATGTGATCGTGCAGCGTGCGGGCGACGTGATCCCGCAGGTCGTGGGACCCGTGCTGGCCTCGCGCGCGGGCCGTGAGGACGAGCTGCGCGAGTTCCAGATGCCCGAGGCCTGCCCGGTCTGCCAGGCGCCCGTTGAGCACGACGAGGGCGAGGCCGCCTACTACTGCTCCAACCCGGACTGCCCTGTGCGCATCTCGCGCTCGCTGGAGCACTACACCTCGCGCGGCGCGCTCGACATCGAGGGCTTCGGCGAGGAACGCTGCAGGATGCTGGTGCAACTCGGCTTCGTGCGGTCGCTGGCCGACCTGTACACGCTTCCCGACCAGCGCGAGGCACTGCTTGAGATCGAGGGCATCGGGCCGAAGACGCTGGACGCCCTCCTTGCCAACCTCGAGGCGAGCAGGCGCCAGCCGCTCCACCGTCTGTTGATCGGCCTTGGCATCCGCCACGTGGGCGGCGAGACGGCGCGCGCGCTCGCGATGCACTTCGGCACGCTGGACGGGCTGCGCACGGCGACACTGGAGGACCTCCTGGCGGTGGACGGCATTGGCCCGGTCGTCGCCGAGACCGTCTTCGCGTGGTTTCAGGATGAGCGCCACCGGGCACTCCTCGACCGGCTGGTCGGGGCCGGCGTGCGCACGTCGGAGGATGTCTCCTCGCGCGGCGGGATCCTGGACGGCCTCTCGATCGTCGTGACCGGCTCGCTCGAACGTTGGTCGCGAGATGAGGTCGAGACGCTGATCAAGTCGTTGGGCGGCAAGGTCCTCGCCAGCCCCTCGAAGAAGACCTCGTTCGTCGTCGCGGGCAACGGCGGCGGCAGCAAGCGCGAGAAAGCCGAGGCGGCCGGCGTCGAGGTGATCGACGAGGCCGAGTTTGTCAGGCGTCTTCGCGAGCGCGGTTGGGGAGGCGACTAGATGGCGACCGCAGCCGAGATCGAGAAGTACCGGTCGTTCCTGGCGGAAGAGGTCGACGGGCTGTTCATCTACCAGCGCCTGGCCGGGGTCGAGGACGACGAGTCGCTCCGGGACATCTATCTGCGGTTGGCCGAGACGGAGGTGCGACATCTCGACCTTTGGCGCGAGCAACTTCGCCTCGCCGGCGTCGATGACAGTCCGCCCGGACCGTCCAACCGTGCACGCATCCTCATGTGGATCGCGGAGCGCTTCGGGACGGACCTCGTCCTGCCAGTGATCAAGTCCTTCGAGCGCGGCGCGACCGACATGTACACCGGGGACTCGATCGCCGAAGAAGCCGGACTCCCCGAAGACGAGGCCTCGCATGCCCGGGTGTTCGACGCGATCTCCCGCGGCAAGGGCCGCGGCCTCCAGGGTTCCGTGATCGGTCGTGTCGAGTCGCGACATCGCGCGCTCGGCAGCGGGAACGCGCTGCGCGCGGCCGTCCTCGGCGCCAACGACGGACTGGTTTCGAACCTCGCGCTGGTCGCCGGCTTCGCCGGGGCCGCGCCGGGACAGGACACGATCATCCTCGCCGGCGTCGCCGGCCTGCTGGCCGGCGCGGCCTCGATGGCGCTGGGTGAGTGGATCTCCGTCACGTCGTCGCGCGAGGCGGCCGAGGCTCAGATCGAGCAGGAGCGCGAGGAACTGCGCCTCAACCCGGAGGCGGAGCGCGCCGAACTGGCCCTGATCTACCAGGCGAAGGGCCTGCCCAAAACAGAAGCCGAAGCGCTCGCCACCGTGCTGCTGAAGGATCCCGAGCATGCCCTCGCGACGCTGGCCCGGGAAGAGTTGGGGATCGTGCCGGAAGACCTGGGCTCGCCCTGGTCCGCGGCGATCGCGTCGTTCATCCTGTTCGCCCTCGGGGCC
>SCTU01000084.1 GCA_004297315.1 Dehalococcoidia bacterium
CGTGACCTCTTCAACGTGCTGCGCGAAGGCGACGAACCACACGGCCTCGCGGACCGGCTGACTCGCTACGTGGATGGCAGCCTGGGCCACGTCTTCTCGGAGCGCACCACGACCTCGCTGGATCAGCCGTTCGTGGTCTTCCAGATGCGCGATCTTGAAGAGGAGCTGCGCCCGGTCGCGATGTACGTGATCGCGGACCACGTATGGCGCGAGGTCACCCGACGGCCACGGCCGCGGATGCTCCTGATCGACGAGGCGTGGTCACTCGTGCGGCACGCCGACGGCGCGCGGTTCCTCGCGGACATGGCGCGTCGTGCCCGCAAGCGCTGGCTCGGCCTGACGACGGTGACGCAGGACGTCGAGGACTTCCTGGCCTCCTCCGAGGGCCACACGATCCTCGCGAACAGCTCGGTCCAGCTCCTGATGCGGCAGGACAGCTCGACGATCGGCGTCGTCGAGGAGACGTTCGGGCTCTCGCGCGGTGAACGCGAGTTCCTCCTCGGCTGCCGGCGCGGTGAGGGCCTCTTCCTCGCCCGCGGCAACCACGTCGCCCTGCGCGTCGAGGCAAGCGAGTTGGAGCACGCGCTCGCGACCACGTCGCCCGCGGAGCTCGCCCGTCAGCGGGAGGAGGGCCGCGATGCCCGTTGACGTCGAGCGGATCAAGCAGGCCCACCCGATCGCGGACGTGATCGCCGCGCACGGCGTCGCGCTGCGCCAGACCGGCCGGCGTTTCATGGGCCGGTGCCCGTTCCATCGCGACGACCGGCCGAGTCTCGTCGTGTATCCCGACACTCGAAGCTATTACTGCTTCGGCTGCGGAGCCGGGGGCGACGTCATCGATTTCGTCCGGCGGACACACGATCTCGGATTCGCACAGGCGGTGGCCTTCCTCGGCGAGCAGTCGCCACCGCCCTCAGTCAGACCGGTACGGAGGCAGGAGCCGCCGCAGCACGTGCGGCTGTCGGTGGACGACCGGCTGATCCTCACCGCTGCCTGCGAGCTCTACCACGAGGCGCTCTTCCAGACGCCGGAGGCGCTGCGCTACCTGGAGGAACGGCATATTCCCCCGTGGCTCGCACGGCGGGCGCGTATCGGGTACAGCGATGGCCGGTCGCTTCTCGCGTACCTGAAGCGCCGCCGCCTCAGTGTCCGCCGCGCGGTCGAGATGGGGCTGTTCTATCCGGACCGCCGTCACGGGCGTGACGAGCGGGAGGCGATGCGCGGGCGGATCGTGATCCCCGACCTGCGCGCTGGCTACTGCGGATGGATGACGGGGCGCGTGCTGTCCGGCGCGACCGACCATCCGTACCTCAACCTCGCCCTTCCGAAACCGCTGCTCGGGTACGACGTGGCGCGCGGGCGGTCGCGGGTGTTCCTGACCGAGGGACCGTTCGACTGGCTGGCGCTCGTCTCGTGGGGTCTCCCCGCCTGCGCGCTCCTCGGCACACAGCCCGCGCCGAACGCGCTCCGCCTGCTCGACCGCACGCGCTCGGTCGTGCTCGTGCTCGACAACGACGGACCCGGGCGCGAAGGCGCCGCCAGTCTGGCGGACGCGCTCGGCGACCGCGCCGCGATCCTCGCGCTCCCCGATGGCGTAAAGGACGTCAGCCAGTTGAGCCTTTTGCCGGACGGCCGCGAGACCTTCTTCCAGTTGCTCACCGAAGTGGAGAGGGGCGTGCGCGATGTTGCGCCGGCGCAGTGACCCCTCGTTCGTCGCGGAGATCGTGCCGTCGCGCGGACTTGAGGGCAGCATGAGCGCCGCACGAGGGATGCTCGGGGCGCTGGCGGGGGAGGTGTTCGCGCTCGACCTCGCACTCACGGCAGACGGTCCGCGCTGGTACGTCCGGAGCGACAGCGCCGACGGTATGGAGCGCGTACTGGCGCAGGTGCGCGCCGCCTACCCGCAGGCCGCGGTCGAGCGCTGCACGGCGGATCCACTGACCGCATCCGCGAGCGCCGAGGCGTTGGCCGTGGAGCTGCGCCCTGCCGCCGACGCGGCGCTGCCACTCCGCCTGGAGTGGCGCGGCGAGCGTGACCCGCTGACCGGGGTCGTGGCGGCGGTCGATCCCGCCCCGGGCGAGCAGGTCGTCTGCCGGCTCCGGCTCGGGCCCGCACCGTCACGGGGCGGCGAGCGCGTCCGGCGCCGGGAGGAGCAGCCGCCCTACCAGCGGCGGCGACACGAGGACTCGTCGGCGAACCTCGTGCCCCTGGCGGCGGCCATGGCGGCTGCAGCAGCCCTGCTACAGGGCTGGCGC
>SCTU01000085.1 GCA_004297315.1 Dehalococcoidia bacterium
CCTCGACTGCAGGCGGCCGAGGCGTGCCGTCGCGTACCAGTCGATCCGCTTCATCGGATCACCGGGCTGGTAGTCGCGCACGCCGACCACGCGGCTCGGGTCCTCGTAGATGCGTGCGCCTCCCCGGCGCTCACCGAACGGCCGCGCGCTGTCGAACCCCAGGTCGTCGAGGGCGTAGACGTGCGGGTAGACGACGATCCCGTCGACCGGCCGGCCCGTCTCCTCCTCGCGGTCGAAGAAGCCGAAGAGGTCGCCCGAGCGCAGGCGCGTGGGGCCCACGCGGAAGTAGCCCCGTCGGACGGCGCGCAGTTCCAGCGGCCATTCGAGGCGGTCGTGCATCCCCAGCGCCGCGGTGCGCTGGAGCAGTTGCGTCCCCGGCGCGCCGCCGGCCTGGGTACGCACGCCCGTCACCGGCATCCCGCGCGGCATCGTCTCGCGCACCTCGATCCAGGGGACGGGGAGTGGCTTCTGGTTTTCGATGGCGAGCGTGAGGGCGGTGCGCTCGCCGACGAAGAGCCGGTGCTCCCCGAGCCGGCGCGTATAGACGACGCGCTCCAGGCAGAGCCGCCGCCAGATCCGCGCCAGCGCCCCGGTACCGAAGAGCAGCGCGGCGATGATCACGAGCGCCGCGGAGCCCGAGGCGAAGCCGACCAGCCCCAGCAGGGCCGAGGCCATCAGCCACGACTCCGTGATGATTGCCTTCACGGATCGAGCCTACGCTCGGTCCGCCACCGGCACGGCAATATCCCGCAGGATCTCGTCCAGCACATCGTCCGCCGTGCGGCCGCGCAGCCGCGTGTTGCTGGAGAGCAACAGCCGGTGCGCCAGCACGGGCTGTGCCAGGTCCTTCACATCGTCCGGGCGGACGTAATCGCGGCCCTCGATCGCGGCATGGGCGCGGGCGGCGCGGAACAGCGCCAACGAGGCGCGCGGGCTGGCGCCGAGGTCGAACGCGCCGTGCGTGCGCGTTGCGCGCACGATCGCGACGGCGTACTCCGCCACGTCGTCCTCCACGTGGATGTACGGCAACGCCTCGCCCAGCGTGACCAGGTCGGCGGCAGAGACCACAGGGCGCAGGCCCGAGAGCGGCGAGCGCGCCTCGAAGCGGCGCAGGATCGCCACCTCGTCGCCCTCGGACGGGTAGCCCACCTTCAGCCGGACGAGGAAGCGGTCGAGCTGGGCCTCCGGAAGCGGGAAGGTGCCCTCGAGTTCGATCGGGTTCTGAGTGGCGAGCACCACGAACGGCGCGGGGAGCGGGCGCGTCTCGCCATCGATGGTGACGGTGCGCTCCTCCATCGCCTCGAGGAGGGCCGACTGGGTGCGCGGCGTCGCGCGGTTGATCTCGTCGGCCAGCACCACGTTCGCCTCGATTGGCCCGGGGCGGAACTCGAAGCGACTGGTCGCCTGGGAGTAGAAGTTCAGCCCGAGCACGTCCGAGGGCATCAGGTCGGGCGTGAACTGGATGCGGCGGAACGTCCCGCCGATGGAGGCGGCGAACGCGCGTGCCATCGTCGTCTTGCCGGTGCCGGGGACGTCCTCCAGCAGCACGTGGCCGCCGGCCAGCACCGCGACCAGGACGAGGTCCACCGCCCGCTCCGCGCCCACGACGACCTGGCCAACGCTGGCGCGGATCTGCTCCGCCGCCTGCTGGATCGTCGCGGCGGCGGAAGCGCCGTCTCGCACCGCAGTCATAGCGCCTCCTCGGCCTGGTGGTGCCGGCACGATAGCAGAGGCGAGCGCGCGCCGATGGCGGCGGACGGCGGCCAGTACAATGAGGCGACGGAGGACTCATGGGCGACGAAGAGACCCGGGCGGCAGCGCTGGCGCGCGAATGGCGCGAGGTCCGAGGCATGATCCTCGGGCTCGTCGAGCAGATGCCGGAAACGTGGCTGGGCCGCGCGACGGAGCGGGCGGGCTGGACCGTCCGCCACGAACTCGCGCACTTCGCTGTGCTCGACCGGGACGTCACGCACGTCTTCGAACGCGCCGCCTCAGAGGCCACCGAGGCGTTGGACGAGGCGCGCGATTCGATCTTGATGCGCCGAATTCGCGGCCAGGCGATGTTCGCCGCGCAGGAACTCCGCCTCAGCGCACTCCGCCAGTACCTGGCGGACGCCGGGGAACGCGCGGCGACCGCCATCGAGGGACAGGCGGCGCTGCTCGGCCGGCCGGTGCGGATCGCCGGGCGGGAGGCGACCACGGTCGCCGGCCACCTGGAGCAGGCGCTGGCGCGCGCCCGCGAGGGCGTCTCTGTCCTGCGCGACGCGCTCAAGTAAGGCAAGCGCAACTCCGTCCGGCGCGACCTCGCGCTCACTTCTGGTAACCTCAACCCTTCAGGTGCCCGTCAAGCTGGCGGGCTGGAGCGGACGCGCGCGTGACGATCGAGAACAGCACGAACATCGTCTTCAACCGCCTGGCGGTCGCCCGTGTCCCCGTGCCCAAGCAGAAGCCCGAGGAGCGCGTCAAGAACTTCGACGAGACCTACCTCTCGTTGAAGCTCGACATGGCGATCGTCGAGGCGTACCGCTGCATCGACTGCCCCTCGGCGCCGTGCATGGACGCCTGCCCCGTGCATAACGACATCCCCGCCGCGCTCAAACGGCTGGAGGACGGCGACGTCCTCGGCGCGGCCGCGAAGTTCCGCGAGACCTCCACCCTTCCCGAGATGTGCGGGCGCCTGTGCCCCCAGGAGTCGCTGTGCGAGGGTGCGTGCGTCGTCGGCTTCGCGATCCGGCCGGACGGCTCCTCGCAACCGCCGGTCGCCATCGGGCGGCTGGAGTCGTTCATCACGGACAACCAGCGGAGGATGACCGGCGGCTTCCCGGTGCAAATGCGGCTGCCTTCCACCGGCTGCCGCGTCGCGATCGTCGGCAGCGGCCCGGCCGGCCTCACAGTCGCCGAGGAACTCCAGATCCGCGGGCACGACTGCACGGTGTTCGACCTCTGGCCGGAGCCAGGCGGGGTCCTGCGCTATGGCATCCCCGCGTTCAAGATGAGCAAGCAGATCCTCGAGGAGAAACTGCAGTCGCTCCGCAACATGGGGATCAAGTTCGTCCAGAACACGCGCGTCGGACGGAACATCAGTCTCGAGGAACTGCACGACCGCGACGGCTTCGACGTGATCTTCGTCGGCACGGGCGCGGGCGTCGGCAACTCGCTCGGCGTCCCCGGCGAGAAACTGACGCACGTCTACCAGGCCACGGACTTCCTCGTGCGCGGCAACCTGTCGCCCGAGGAACTGCCCGAGGACAAGCGCGAGCGCCCCTATGTCGGACAGCACGTCGTGGTCGTCGGCGGCGGGGACACCTCGATGGACTGCGTGCGCACGGCGATCCGCCTCGGCGCCACGCAGGTG
>SCTU01000086.1 GCA_004297315.1 Dehalococcoidia bacterium
CCCGTGCTTCATCTCGCCCGCGGCGTAGCCCTCGGCGTGGATGTAGGAAACTTCCTTCAACTTCAGCGCCCCCTCGAGGGCGACCGGGAAGCCGAGGCCGCGTCCCAGGAACAGGAAATCCTCGACCTGCGCATACTTCGTCGCGATCGTCTCGATGTGGCCCGCGGCGTCGAGGGCCTCGCCGATGGCGCGCGGCAGCTGGAGAGCGGCGCGCACCTGCTGCGCCTCGATGGCGGGGTCAAGCGTCCCGCGCAGCCGGCCGAGGTAGAGCGAAAGGCCGTGCAGCAACAGCATGCTGGCCAGCATCGTCTTGGTCGATGCGACCGCGATCTCGGGCCCGACGCGCATCAGCAGTGTGCCGTCCGCAACGCGTGTGGTCTGCGCGCCCGGGGTATTGCAGACGGTGATCTGCGGACAGCCCGCGCGCTTCGCCTCGTCCATCGCGGCCAGCGTGTCCACCGTCTCTCCCGACTGCGCGATCGAGATCACGAGCGTGTGCCCATCGAGGATCGGCCGGCGATAGCGGAACTCGGCGGCGTTGTCGACCTCGGCGGGGATGCGCGCGAACCGCTCCATGTAGTGGCGGCCGATCATCGCCGAGTGCATCGAGGTGCCCATGCCGACGAGGACGACGCGGTTGATCTGCTTCGCCCACGCGGCGTCGAACGGAACGCCGTCCGACATGTCCACGTGCCCGTCCGCGAAATAGCGGCCGCGCATCGCGTCGAGCACCGCGCCGGGCTGCTCGAAGATCTCCTTCTGCATGAAGTGTTTGTACGGGCCCTTCACCGCCGCGACCGGGTCGTACGGCAGCGTCTCCGGGGTCTTCGAGACCTCGCGCCCCGCGGCATCGACGTAGCGGACGCCCTCCGCGCGGATGTCGGCAAACTCGCCGGGCTCGACGAAGACCACGTCGCGCGTGTGCGGGAGCAGCGCGTTCAGGTCGGACGCCGCGAGGTTCTCGTGCTCCCCCACGCCGACGACGATCCCGCCGGCGTTCCCGATCCGCGCCGCCACCAGCCGCCCCGGCTCCTCTGCGTCGACCGCGATCAGCGAGTACGCCCCGGTCGCCTCCGCGGCGACCGCGCGCACCGCGTCCAACAGGTCCTCGCCACGCTCCATGCGTCCAGCGATCATGTGCGCGAGCACCTCGGTGTCCGTCTCCGAGCGGAATGGCCCGCGTGCGTACCGGTGCCGGAGGTCCTCGAAGTTCTCGATGATCCCGTTGTGGACGACGGCGATGCGGCCGTCCGGGTCGAGTTGCGGGTGCGCGTTACGGTCGGCGGGCTCGCCGTGTGTCGCCCAGCGCGTGTGCCCCAGGCCCGCGACGGCCGGCGGCAGCGTGCCCTCCACCCGCTGCACGAGCGCGTCGAGCTTGCCCGTGGCGTGGGCCACGTAGAAGTCGTGGTGGGTGCCGAAGAGGGCGATGCCCGCGGAGTCGTACCCGCGGTATTCGAGGCGGCGCAGGCCATCGAGGATGATCGGGCCGGCGGGGCGCCGGCCGGTGTACCCGATGATTCCGCACATGGGTGTGCCGCTCCTGTGCCACCCGCCCAGAGGGAGTGTACGTCATCGAGGCCTCAGGCGCGGGACGGCGCTAGTCCTCGGTTGAGGGCCCCGGCCGGTCGTCTGGCGTTCCCGCTGCGTTGTGGTCGCGCACGCGGGCGACCACGATCTCGCCCTCGCTGCCTGCCCCGTAGGCGCCGCGGTACGTCTCCGGCAGCATGGCGGCGATGCGGCGCATGATCGTGTCGGTTGCCACCTCGGCGCCCTTGCTGTCCGCGCTCAGGCTGTCGAGCGTGAACACGTCGCCGAACTCCACCCGGATGCGCGGCCGGCCCCGGAACGCCCATTGCCAGAAGATACCCGGGATCGCGATCCGCGAGCCGGTGATCGCCACGGGCACCACGGGCGCCTTGGCGAGGACGGCGACCATCGCCGCGCCCGGGAGCGCTGCCCGCATGCCCGCCCCGCGCGAGCGCGTCCCCTCCGGGAACATCAGCACGACCTCGTTGTTGCGGAGGTAGTTGCGCGCCACGCGCAGCGCCCCCATGTCGCCGGAGAAGCGGCGCACCGGGAACGCCCCCCACGCCCAGAACCACCACCCCACCAGCGGCACCTCGAACAGTTCACGCTTCGCCATCGGGTGCACGCGTCGCCGCGAGGAGGCGGCCACCAGCGGTGGGTCGATGATGTGGACGTGGTTGGAGACGAGGATGACCGGCCCGGACGGCGGCATGTGCTCGTGCCCCACGACCTCCCAGCGGGCGAAGGTGCGCAGCAGCACGCGCATCAGCCCGGTGCTCGCCCAGTAGACGAAGGGGAGCAGGCGGCGCTTCAGGTGCGCCATGGGCTAGACGTCCGGGTTCGCGCGGCGGTACGCGTCCACGCAGCGGGCCACCACCTCGTCGATGCCGAGGGCGTCCGTCTCCACCAGCAGCGCACCCGGCGCCCGCTGTTCGGGGTGGATCGCGCGGTGGCCCGTGTTGTCCAGTTCGTCCCGCCGCCGCGTCGCCACCAGCACCTCGTCGAAGGATGAGACGCGGCCGGCATCCCGTTCCTCCGCCTGGCGGCGCTGCGCACGCACGATGCTCGAGGCGTCCAGGAAGATCTTCGTGCGCGCCTCCACCAGGACGCGCGTACCGATGTCGCGGCCGGCCATCACCACCGGCTCGCGGCTGGCGATCTCGCGCTGCCGTCGCACGAGTTCGGCGCGCACGTCCTCGATGCGCGAGACGAGCGAGACCTTTGCCTCGATCTCCGGCGTCCGCAGCAGCGGCGTGACGTCCTCGTCCCCCAGGTAGACATGCGGCTCGGTCGGGTCGGGCCAGCGCATGTCGAGGGGAAGCGAGCAGACGAGGGCGGTGACCGCCTTCTCGTCTTCCGGCGAGGTCCCGGAGCGCAGGACCGCCAGCGTGCAGGCGCGGTACATGAGGCCGGTGTCGAAGAAGCCAACGCGCAGGGTCTCGGCCAGCGCGCGGCCCACCGCGCTCTTCCCGGAGGCGGTCGGCCCGTCGATGGCGATGCAACGGGCGAGCGATTCCGCCCCGGTGATGCCCGGCATCAG
>SCTU01000087.1 GCA_004297315.1 Dehalococcoidia bacterium
GGCGGCGGCTCGATCGGCCGGAACAAGTGGTTCGGCCGCGCGATCGAATGGGCGAAGACCGAGAAGCGCAACGGCCGTCCCTTGATCGAGGACCCCGAAGCGCGCGACCGCTTGGCCGACATCTTCGTCGACACCGAAGTCTCGCGGCTCTTCGGCCTGCGCAACTACTGGATGAACCGGACGCACCAGAAGATGTCGTACGAGGGTTCGCAGTCCTCGTACTACCGCAAACTGCATGGGCTCGAGGTCACGACCAACCTGCAGGAGCTGTTCGGACCGGCGTCGTTGATCAGCGGCGGCGCGTTCGACTTCTCCGAGGGCACGCTGGACGCCTACCACCGCAGCGCGATCACCGCGTTGCACCCGGGCGGCACGGCCGACGTGCAGAAGGTGCTCATGGCGCGTCGCATGGGCCTGGGCCGCGACGAGGCGGAGGCCGCCGGGAAGACCGTCGAGTAGCGATTGCCGCGGAGTCAGCTACGCGATTCTGTGGCGGACCCCAGCGTCATCCAACCTCGCAGCCGCTCACATCGATTCCCCGCCTCGGTGGGCGCCTTCTGCTGCACGAATCTGCGCGATCCGCCGCCGATACGAATCGTTATAAGTTGCACCCTCACGTCAACTAGAATGTGCATGCTCTAGCCGGTAAGATTCGCGCGTACGGAGACCGAGCACTAAGGGGGACCGGATGGATTTCGCCGACAGCCCGGATCAGGCCATCTTCAGGCGTGAGGTTGAGGACTTCTTCACGAAGAACTTCCCCGCCGCGCTCACCGTGGGTGACAGCGACGACCCGTTCGCCGAGGGCCCTGCCCCCGCGGGCAGCGACCGGCTGGCGGCGATGAAGCAATGGCGCGCCGCCCTCGTGGAGAAGGGCTGGATCGCGCCTGCCTGGCCCAAGGAATACGGCGGCGCCAACCTCTCGCCGATGGAGCAGTTCATCCTCAACGAGACCATCGCGGAGCGCAGCGCGCCGCGTGTCGGTGTCCCGGACGTCGGTTCGACGATCATGGTCCACGGCACTCCCGAGCAGAAGGCGGAGTTCCTGCCGCCGATGGTGCGCGGCGAGACGCGCTGGTGTCAGGGCTACTCGGAGCCGGGCTCCGGCTCCGACCTCGCATCGCTGCAGACGCGCGCGATCCGCGACGGCGACGACTTCGTCGTGAACGGCCAGAAGATCTGGACCTCGGGTGCGCACCTCGCGAACATGATCTTCATGCTCGTGCGCACCGACCCGGAAGCGCCCAAGCACCGTGGTATCACCTACCTGCTCTCCCCGATGAACGTCCCCGGCATCGAAGTCCGTCCGCTCGTGCAGATGAGTGACGCGCGCGGCTTCAACGAGACCTTCTTCGAGGATGTCCGCATCCCCGTGAAGAACGCGGTGGGAGAGATCAACCGCGGCTGGTACGTTGGCGCGACGCACCTCGACTTCGAGCGCTCCTCCATCGGTTCCGCGGTGGGGCAGCGGAAGATGCTGGACACGTTGCGCAGCTACCTGCTGAAGGAGCGCGAGGCAAAGTCGGGCAAGACGCGGCTGGGACAGGTCGACGCTCCGCGCCTCGAGTTCGCGGACCGGTACATCGAGGCGACGGTGGCGAAGACGCTCTCGCAGCGCGTCATCTCGATGCAGTCCCGCGGCCTCATCCCCAACTACGAGGCCTCGATGACCAAGGTCTTCGCCACTGAGTTCAGCCAGCGCATCGCGCGTACGTCGACGAAGCTGCTCGGCCTCTACGGCGGCCTGCGCGACCGCAACAGCGACTACTCGCCGATGAAGGGCCGCTGGGCGACGATGTACCTCTCGACGGTGTCCTCGACGATCGCGGGCGGCACCTCGGAGATCCAGCGCAACGTCATCGCGACGCGCGGCCTCGGCCTGCCTCGCGGCTAGCCGCTGGCCCGGATGGACGGACGGAGGGCTCCCGCAGGGGAGCCCTCCTTATTATCGGCGCGTGCGCGATGATCTCAGCCGCCCGGCTGTTCCTCGAGAGAGCGGAGGAGCGCCGTGCGCGCGACGTCGTCCAGCGCTGCGGGCCGTCCTTCAGCGTCCAACCAGACCTGCGCGGTGCTGCCCTCCGCGACCGGGGAGCCCTCTGCGCTCTGGACGACGGCGTACCCCAGCGTGAAGCTGCGGTTCCCGACGTGCTGGGTCCACACACGCACGAGAAGAACGTCGCGATGGCGAGCAGAAGC
>SCTU01000088.1 GCA_004297315.1 Dehalococcoidia bacterium
CTGGCGGATTGTCCGCACGAGCACTTTCGAGGGTCCCATGTCCCGCCTTAGCACCACCATGCCGCGCGATGAGATCGTGGCCAACCTGATCGCTGGCTTGATCGTCGGCGTCGTCGCCATCCCGCTTTCCATCGCCCTCGCGGTGGCCGTCGGGGTTCCCCCGATTGCCGGCCTCTATACCGCAGCCTTCGCTGGCGGCGTCGCGGCCGTGTTCGGCGGCTCCCGCTTCAACATCACCGGCCCCACGGCGGCGCTGGTACCGCTCCTCGCGCATGCGGTGCTTCGGTACGGCGTCGATGTGCTCCCACTGCTGGGCGCCATGAGCGGCCTGATGCTGGTCGCAATGTGGCGGTTGCGGCTGGGACGGCTTGTGCGCTTCATGCCGGGTCTTGTCGTCGTCGGTTTCACGGCGGGCATCGCCCTCTCCATCGGGTTCGGCCAGCTGAACACCCTGTTGGCCGTGACCGGGACCGACCCCTCGTTGGAGCACTTTCACCAGAAGCTGATCGACACGGTCCGGCACCTCTCGACGGTCCGCTTGCAGACGCCCCTGGTCGGGCTGCTCTCGCTGGTGTTCCTTTTCCGCTGGCAGCGGACTCCCAAGCGGATTCCCGGGCCGCTGATCGTCGTGTTGGTCGCGACCGTCCTGGTGCAGGTGCTGGGCATCGAGACGCCGACGATCGGCAGCCGGTACGGCGAATTGCCGCGGGGCTTCCCGATCCCGGACCTCAACTTTTTACGCGCGGCGAGGCTTGACTTGATCATCGAGCTGGCGCCGCTCGCCGCTTCCATCGCGATCCTCTCGGGCGTCGAGTCGCTGCTGTCCGCTGTGGTCGCCGACAACATGGCGCCCGCCTTCGGACGTCACGACCCCGACCGCGAACTACTCGGCCAGGGCCTCGCCAACCTCGTCGCGCCGATCATGGGCGGCATGCCGGCCACGGCTGCCATTGCCCGTACCGCGACAGGCATCCGGAACGGAGCGACTTCTCGCCTGGCGGGGGTCGCGCACGCCGTGACAGTGCTGGCGATCACGCTGCTGTTCAGCGGTCTGGGGGCGCAGATTCCGCTCTCGGCGCTCGCGGCGATCCTCATCGTCGTCGCATGGAATATCGCGGACTTCCCGGAGGTCACGCACCTGCTGCGCGGCGCGCCACGCGAGGACCTCGTCGCCCTGCTCGGCACCGCGCTGGTGACGCTCTTCTTCGACCTCACATACGCCATTGGGTTCGGGATCGTCGCCTCCATCGTGCTTCTCCTGCGACGACTGACGCGGATGCCTTCGGTCGCGGCGATCGTCGCGGAGGAGGCGGCGGACGGCTGGATCCCGGACGAACTGGTCACGCTCCTCAAGGCGCACCCTGACGTCGCGTTCTTCAACGTGCAGGGCGTGCTCTCGTTCCATTCGGCCGCGGAGTTTGAGCGCGCGTTGATCGGTCACGACCACCGCCCGCTTGTCCTGCGAATGCGTGACCTGCACCACATCGACGCGTCCGGCCTGATCATGCTGCGTGGCATCATCGACCAGCGGCGACATGCCGGCGCGCGCATCGTCCTCACGGACGTGCAGCCTGAGGTGCTGATGGCGCTCCGCCGCTTCGGGATCATCGGGATCGTCGGGCCGGCGGCCGTGTTCGCGCGTGCCGAAGAGGCCGTGGCGGCCCTGACCGGTGGGGCGATCGAGGAAGTCGCCGGCTGATCGAGCGGTCTAGGCCAACAGGCCCTCCGCACGCAGGTCGGCGACCGCGGCCTCGAAGGCGCGCACGGTGTCCTCAACCTCACGCTCGCCGTGCGTGCTGGACACCATCCCACCGTTCCCCATCAGGTCGACACCGTGGTTGTACAGCGCCTGGCGCAGCGGACGCATGAGCGCGGGCTCGATGCCGCGTGGCTCCTCGGCCGCATCCCACTCCACGTCCGTCGGGAACGGCGCGGGGACGCCCAGGTTCATGTGCCACATCGAGGAGACGGCCCAGGCCGAGCCCGGCACGGACTCTCGGCGGAAGAGGTCGTTCAGGCCATGCACCAATTCTGCTGCTGCGAGGTCGGCGCGTTCGCACTCGCCGCCCGCGGCGATCAGGCGGAGCGCGGTCAGGCCAGCCGCCGCGCACACCGGGTTGGCGTTGAAGGTCCCCTGGTGGCTGATCCGTTGCTTCCCGTTCCACTCGATGTCGCCCTCGCGCAGTTCGAGATACTCGAGGACGTCGGCGCGCCCGACGACGGCCCCGCCAGGCAGCCCGCCCGCGACGATCTTCGCGACGGAGGAGAGGTCCGGCATGATCCCGTAGCGCTCCTGCGCGCCGCCGGGGGCCATGCGGAAGCCGGTGATCACCTCGTCCATGATGAACAGCGTGCCGGTCTCCCGTGTGAGCCGGCGCGCCTCGCGGAGGTATGAGGGCGCAAGCGGGTGCGTGCCCCAGTGGGCGCCCGTCGGTTCGAGGATCACCGCCGCGACATCGCGTCCGCGCAACGCCTCCTCCAGGGCCTTCACGTCGCCCGCCGGGACGATCGTCAGCGCGTCGTAGAAGCCCTCCGGGACACCGACGGAGTGAGGGTGCTGGTCCTCCCCGACGAGGCGGCCGACGACGAGGTCGTGCCAGCCGTGGAAGTGCTCTTCGAGCTTCACGACGCGTTCGCGGCCGGTGAACGCGCGTGCGAGACGCAGCGCCATCATCGTGGCCTCGGTCCCACTGGCGGTAAACCGCACACGTTCGGCGCAGGGCACCATGTCGATCACCTGGCGGCCCCACGCGACCTCAATGTCGTGCGAGGAGCCGAAGTGCGTGCCGCGCTCCAGAGCCTCGCGGATGGCGGCGACGACCTCCGGCCGGTTGTGCCCGAGCAGCAGCGCCCCGTGCCCGCCGATGTAGTCGACGTATTCGTTGCCGTCGACGTCCCATTTGCGCGGCCCGGCGGCCCGCTGCACGTAGACCGGGAAGGGCTGGAAGGCGCGCGCGTCGTGCGTGACGCCGGACGGGAAGACGCCCCGCGCCTGCGCGGCCAGCAGGCTGGAGCCGCGGTGCATCGCTTCGTACGTCTCAAGGATCGAGGACATCAGTCTGCCTCCGCCCCGCCGGGCCCTCAGTGTCGTCGCGTGCGGCCCGCCGGGGCAAGCGTACGGCGTCTGAGCGTGACACAAAGAGAGACCGCTGCCCATCCGGGCAGCGGTCTTCAATGGTGGCGGGTGACTGGGCCGTTAGTCGCGGCCGCTGTTCCCGTGCCCGTGGTGGTCGTCGTCATCGTGGCCGGCACTCAACAGGCCCTGAGGGCCGTGGCCCTCGTGCCCGTCTTCGTGCTCGTCTTCGACTTCGACACCCTCCTCGTCGTCGTCGTCATCCGCGTGGTTCGCGCGGTTGAAGGCGGCGATGCAGAGGCCCTGGTTCTTGAAGCCGAGGGCGACGAAGCCACCGTGCTTACAGTCGTCCTTCTCGAAGTCGACGGCCACCACATCCTTCACCATCACGTTCACCGTCGCGATGTCCGTCAGCCCGAGCGGGTCCTGGGCGGTGTAGGTGAAGGTGTCGCTGCCAGTGAACCCG
>SCTU01000089.1 GCA_004297315.1 Dehalococcoidia bacterium
CCGTGGTCCTTGGTGATCTGTTCGAGGGCCTTGGCGAGCTCAGCGGCCTTGCCGGTACCGACGGCGTGCGCCGCTTTCTTCTCTTCGCTGCTGCGCTTCTCGGTGGCCATTGCTTTGCGCCTCCATCGTCGGCGCTCGCGCGCCCCACGCTGATCGGGAGCCCCCGCCACCGATGTTCGGAACAGTATTAGAACGCCCGTTCGATGTCAAGCACGCGCGGCACGGCGTTTGCGAAATCTGCGACGGCCGCTCGGACTATTCGCCGAGATCTCGAATCATCGCCGTGATGCTCTCGTGACTATCCTCCCATGCGGCCCAGACGGACGTGCACCAGGCATCGATCATGCCGTCGCGCTCCGGACCGGAGGCCTTCTCGACCACGTCCGTCGGAGTGAGCGTCCCGCGCACGGCTGGAGCCTCGAACACGGGCCACTGCCGGCGTTTTCGGGCGATCCGCATATGGAACAACTGGACCTGCCGTCCCGGGTAGCCACGCTCGAGATGCAGGCAGAGCCCCATTAGGGCGAAAGCGAGCCGGATCGGTGGGTCATCCGGAGTTGCGTACTGCGCTGCGAACGCGTCGACGACGTATTGGTGGATAAACGCCGGGTCGTCGTGCGCGAGCGTGTATGCGGACAGCTCGTCGTATGCGTCCTGCTCAGACGGCGGAACGACCACGGGCTCCCTCCGCTGGTGGATCGATCCCGAAGACCGTGTCACACGGTCGGTGGCTCAGAGCGCCGGCAACAGGATGAATTTCGCCACGATGAAGTAGATGACGAGCCCGGTCACGTCGGACAGCGTCGCGACGAAGGGGGCGGAGGCGGTCGCGGGGTCGAAGCCGAGGCGGCGCAGGGCAAAGGGCAGCATCCCGCCGACGAGCGACCCCCAGAGGACGACGCCCATCAGTGCGACGCCGATCGTCGCAGCCAGCTGGAACGCGTGGTCCGGGTACGACCCGAATGCGTAGTGCCACGTGAGGACGCGGGTGACGCCGATCGCCGCGAGGATCAGGCCGAGCGCCGAGCCGGTCAGGAACTCCCGACGCATCACGCGCGCCCAGTCCCGGAGTCGCACCTCGCCCACCGCCAGCGCGCGGACCATCAGCGTGGCCGCTTGCGATCCGGTGTTCCCGCCGCTCGAGATAATCATCGGCAGGAAGAGCGCGAGGATCACCGCCCGCTCCAGTTCGTGCTCGAAGAAGCCAATCGCCGTCGCGGTCAGCATCTCGCCGACGAAGAGGATCGAGAGCCACCCCGCGCGCTTCCGTACGAGCGTGAGGATGCTTGTACGCGAGTACGGCAAGTCGAGGGCTTCGACGCCGCCGAGTTTCTGGATGTCCTCGGTCGCCTCGTCCTGCAGCACGTCGAGCACGTCGTCCGCGGAGATGATGCCCTTCATCCGCCCGGCATCGTCGACGACGGGGATGGCGAGCAGGCCGGCGTTCTGCACGACGCGCGCCACGGTCTCCTGGTCGTCGTCTTCATGCACCGCGGTGAAGTCGCGGCGCATGATCTCCGCGATCCGCGACTGGGGGCGGGCGGTGAGCAGGTCGCGGAACGAGATCACTCCGAGCAGGTGGTCGAGCTCGTCCACGATGTAGAGGTAGTAGATCAGGTCGATCTGCCGTCCGGTCTGGTGCCGTACGTAGAAGATCGCCTGCTCCACGGTCATTTCCGGGCGCAGGCGCGCGTAGCGCGGGTTCATCTTGCCGCCGGCCTCGTCGTCCGCGTAGGCGAGCAGCGCCTGCACCTCCACCCGCGTCGCCGGGTCGAGCAGGTCGAGGAGGGCGATGCGGCTCTCGTCGTCGTCGGCGTGCTGGACGACGTCCGCGGTGGCGTCGAGCGGGAGCAGGCGGAGCCAGATCCGGCGCTCCTGTTGCGACAGGTCCTGCAACAGGACGACCTGTTCGGAGGGGTCCAACGCTTGGAAGACCTCGGCGGCCTCCGCGCGGGGGAGCGTCTGGAAGGCCGGGACACGTTCGTCCGCGGACAGGGCAAGCCACTGCTCAGCCGGGGAGGAGGCTTCCTCTGTCGGCAGCACCGCGAAGTCAGTGTCGTTGCGTGACTGGGTCATCCGCGCGCCTCCTCGCCCACGGCGAGGCATGACGCGCCGGGGCGACTAGCGAATATCCGGACCGTTCGTATCGCCCATCTCAACCCTCCGGCGGCGCTTGCCACCTGTCAGTCATCGTAGGCCCGCCGCTTCATCAAAGACAAACGTCGAACCCCTGCCGTCTTGCCCTCGTCTCGACTTCATCCGGCCGAGGGCGCACGATGCGTCCGAGTTACGCAACGAAACGACGCGCCCAGCGAGTCGCACGCCCCACGGGTCGAGGAGGACCGATGCCCCTGCGCTCCCGCCCCGACCCCGCGCTCCCCGTCGCCCGCCTCGCCCTGAGGGTGATCCCGCGCGCCTCACGCGACGTGGTCGTGGGGATGCGGATGGGGGCGCTGCTCGTACGTGTGACCGCGGCGCCCGTGGAGGGCGCGGCGAACGAGGCGGTCGCGCGGGTGCTGGCCAAGCGCCTCGGCGTCGCCAGCCGAGCGGTGCGGATCGTTGGTGGCCAGACCTCGAAGTCGAAGGTCGTGGAGATCGAGGGCCTCGCTGTTGCGGAGGTGTGGCGCCTCGTCGGCTACGACGGCCCGGTCGCCGGCGAGGCCTAGCCCTCGCCCCTCAGAACGCGAGGCTGGTGAGCACGTTCGCGAGGAAGAAGAGCGCGAGCATGGCGACCATCGGGGAGATGTCGATCATCCCGATCGGCGGGATCACCCGGCGGAGCGGTTCGAGGATTGGGTCGGTAATTGCGGCGAGCCCCTGGAAGATTGGCCCGTTCTTGTCGATCGGGAACCAGGAGAGGATCGAGCGGGCGAAGATCGCGAACCCCAGGAACTGGATCAAGTACGCGACGATCGAGACGAACACCGCCATGGCTACTCCCCCAGTTCCTGCGCCCGCTCGAACGCGGCGTCCACGGCAGAGTCGATGGCGGTGCGGAAGCCCGCAGCCTCGAGTTCAGCGAGCGCGGCGGCCGTGGTGCCGCCCGGCGAGGTGACCGCGTTGCGCAGCACCGCTGGGTGCTGCCCGGTCTCGATCGCGTAGGCCACCGACCCGGCGACGGTCGCGAGGACGAGCTGCTCGGCGTCGTGGCGCTTCATCCCCAGCCGCACGGCGACCTCGACCAGCGACTCGATGAAGAGGTAGACGTACGCCGGCCCCGAGCCGTGGATCGCCGTCGCGAGGTCGACCGCGACGTCGTCGCTCACCTCGACGGCCACCTTCGCGACCGCCGAGAGCACCTCGCGCACGCGCGCGCGCTGGGTGGCGGACACCTCGGGGGCGACGAGGTAGACCGCGGCGCCCTCGCCGATCGCGGCGGGAAGGTTCGGCATCACGCGCACGCAGGCGCGGTGCCCGGTGAAACGGCGCACGTCCTCCAGGCTCACACCGGCCGCGATCGAGATCACGACGGCGTCCCGGCCGATCGCGCCCTGGAGGGAGGTCCCCGCTGCGGCGAGGTCCTGCGGCTTCACCGCGATCAGCACAACCTCCGCGCCGATCGCCGCGCTCTGCGCGTCCTCGGTCACGCGCACGCCGTGCTCCGCGAGCGCCGTACGACGGGGCGGCGAGACCTCCGCGACGGCGATGTCGTTCGGCGTGGCGACCTCACCGCGCACCAGGCCGCGCAGGAACGCCTCGCCCATGAAGCCGCCGCCGATGATCCCGATGCGCATGTGCCCCCCTCGGCGTCGCGCTCGCTTTGACTATCCGGGCCGCGCTCCGAAGATCGCCCGCCCCACGCGTACCACTGTCGCACCCTCCTCGACGGCGACCGGGTAGTCCTCGGTCATCCCCATCGAGAGCCCATTCAGCCCGTGTGCCCGCGCCAGCAGGCGCAGCGCGCGGAACACCGGCCGTACGGCTTCGGGATCTCCGAGATGTGGCGCGACGGTCATCAGCCCGCGCACCTCAACCACCTCGCAGGCCCGTGCGGCCCGCAACAGATCGGGCAATGCCTCCGGAGAAACGCCCTGCTTCTGCGCCTCGCCCCCCACGTTGACCTCAAGGTAGCAGGGGAGCGAGGTGGCCGCACCGCCGTCGCGATGCGGCCGTCCGCCCTCGCGGGCGCGCCGTTCGATCTCGCGCAGAAGCCCCGCCGAATCCAGCGAGTGCAGCGCCTCGATGCGCGGCAGCACCTCGTGCACCTTGTTCCGCTGCAGATGGCCGATGAAGTGCCATCGAGGTCGGGGCGTCAGCCCCGCGGCCGCCGCCGCGTCCGCCTTCGGCAGCAACTCCTGCGCGCGGTTCTCCCCCAGGTCGACGCAGCCCGCTTCGACGGCAGCGCGGACGAGGTCGAGCGGGTGACCCTTCGTGACCGCCACCAGCGTCACCCCGGCGGGGTCACGGCCGGCGCGCGCGCACGCCTCGGCGATGCGGGCGCGGACCGCCGCCACGTTCGCCGCAATGTCGAAGGCGGTCGGGGCGGCCATCGACGGCGGCTAGAGGCCGGGGCGGCGCGGGGCGGGCGGGCGGATACCGTCGCGTTCGGCGATCAACTTCGCGGCGGCCTGCCGGTCGCGCCGCACCGCCCACCCCACGGCGAGCGCTGCGAT
>SCTU01000090.1 GCA_004297315.1 Dehalococcoidia bacterium
TCCCAGGGCTCGCAGGGAGCGCTATGACGCCCGTCTCTGCGATCCGCTTCGACGTGCTGACGATCTTCCCGGGGATGTTCGTGGGGCCGCTCGACCAGTCGATCCTCGCGCGGGCGAAGGCGGCCGGACTCGTCTCCGTGCACCTGCACGACCTGCGGGAGTGGACGCACGACCGCCATCGGACGGTCGACGACGCGCCGTTTGGCGGCGGGCCGGGGATGGTGATGAAGCCGGAGCCGCTCTTCGAGGCGATCGAGGCGGTCCAGCCGCTCGCGGAACCGCCGGCGACCGTGGTCTTCATGTCGCCGCAGGGCCGCCGGCTCGACCGCGCGCTGGTCGATGAACTCGCCGGGCACCCCCGCCTCCTCCTCGTCTGCGGGCGCTACGAGGGCGTTGACGAGCGGGTGCTGGAGCACGCCGTGGACATGGAGGTCTCGATCGGTGACTTCGTCGTCTCCGGCGGCGAGCTCCCGGCGATGGTGCTGATCGACGCCGTGGCGCGCAGGATCCCCGGCGTCCTGGGCAGCGAGGGCTCGCTGGACGAGGAGTCATTCGACGAAGGGCTGCTCGAGTACCCCCAGTACACGCGCCCGGCGGAGTTCCGCGGCTGGACGGTCCCCGAGATCCTCCTGTCCGGCCACCACGCCGAGATCGCGAAATGGCGCCGGCGGCTTCGCCTGCTCCGAACCCGCCTTCGCCGCCCCGACCTGCTGGCTCGGGCCCACGTCAGCCCCGCCGAACAGGCATGGCTGGAGGCCCAGCCGCTCGAGGCGGGCGAGCGGCCTGCCCTCGACGCTATGGATGAGGGCCGGGTAGACTGACCCTTCGCGGCTCGACCGCTACCCCGAATCTCACGACAGCAGGAACACCGCCATGTCGATCGACCTCGCCACGCTCGCCCAGCCGCGCAACCCTGCGCTCCCCGCGCTGCCGGAGTTCGGCGTGGGCGACACCGTCCGCGTCCAGGCCCGCGTCGTGGAAGGTGACCGCGAGCGCCTCCAGCCGTTCGAGGGCGTCGTGATCCGGATGAAGGAAGGCCCCGCGGGCAACTTCACCGTCCGTCGCATCGCCTCCGGGGTGGGCGTGGAGCGCACCTGGCCGATGAACAGCCCGCGGCTCGAGTCGCTCGCCGTGACCCGCCGTGGTCGCGTCCGCCGCAGCCGCCTCTACTACCTCCGCGGCCTGACGGGCCGTGCCGCCCGCGTGAAGGAAGCCCGTCGGGGCTAGTCCGCACGACCCTGTAGCGATCTCAGGCCGGGCAACGCCCGGCCTCTTCGTGCCGGCGCCGCGCCGAGTGGGCCTGGCGGCTCTGGCGAGTTCCGCCGCCTCGATAGGATCCGGGCATGCCCGCCACCGAGCCGCCTCGCCGTCCCCGCTACGTCAAAGTTGCCGTGAATTCGGGGCGGCCGACCTACCTCACGTTTTCCTACTCCGTCCCGGCCGAGCGGCCGATTGCCCCCGGCGAGGTGGTCCACGTCCCATTCGGGAAACAGACCTTCCAGGGGATCGTGGTCGAGGGGCCGTTCGACACGCCCGGCTATGACCCGGAAGCCGTCCGCCCGCTCGAGCCGCCAGTCGACGGCGCGCCGCACGTGCCGTCGGAGCGGATGGAACTCGCGGCGTGGCTCCAGCGGTATTACCTCGCCCCGCCGTGGGAGGCGCACGCGCTGTTCCTGCCGCCTGGCGCGGGCGAGCGTCCGAGGACGGCGTACGTACGCGGTGAGGGCGCCGGCGTCGCGCTCTCCGAGCGTCAACAGGCGTTGTACGACGCGCTGGACGCGGAGCCGCGTGACGAGCAGGAGCTGCGCGAACGCGTCGCCGGTCGCGTGCCGGCCCGCTCGTTCGAGGCGGCGCTGTCCGCGCTCGTGCAGCGGGGCCTCGCGGAACGCCGCTACTCGCTCGATCGGCCCCGCGGCCATGCGCGGATCATCGAACTGGTGCGGCTGCGCGTGACGCCCGAGCGCGCACGCGAGTTCGCCGATGCCATCGAGGGGCGGCGCACCTCGCGCCGCGCCCGTACGATCCGCTTCGTGCAGGAGCGAGGCGCGGCGCCGTCCGACCTTGTGGCGCGAGAGGCCCGCGGCGCCCCCGCCGTCGAGACGCTGATCGCGGATGGGGTCCTTGTGCGGGACGGCGACCTCGTCCGGCTGGCGATCCCGCCCGCCGAGGTGCCCCGCCTGTTGCGAAGGCTCTCTCGTGGTGCGGTGGAGGAGGCGGCCGCCGCGACGCTGGGACTGCTCGCGACGCGCGCCGAAGCAGGTGAGCAGCCGGCGCTGCCGTTGCGCGGGTTGGCGGCGCAGGCGGGCCGGGAGGCGCGCGCGGGCGTCGACCGGCTGGCCGAGGCGGGGCTCGTGGTGGTCGAGCAGGCGCTGGACCGCCGCGACCCGCTCGCGACGCTCGACGTCGTCGTGCGCCCGCCCGTCGAACTCGTCGCGGAGCAGCGTGATGCGGCGGCAACGATCCGCGCGGGCATCGATGCCTTTGAGGGCGCCGGCTTCCTCCTGAACGGCGTGACCGGTTCGGGCAAAACCGAGGTCTACCTGGATGCGCTCCGCCACACCGTCGCGCGTGGGCGTCGCGCGATCGTGATGGTGCCGGAGATCGCGTTGACGCCGCAGACCGTGCGGCGGTTTGCGGAGCGCTTCCCGGGGAAGGTGGGCGTGCTCCATTCGGGCCTGAGCCTAGGCGAGGCGTACGACGAGTGGCAGGCCATCGCCGCCGGCGCGTACGACGTGGTCATCGGCTCGCGGAGCGCAGTCTTTGCCCCCCAACCCGACCTCGGCCTGATCGTCATCGACGAGTTCCACGAGTGGACGTACAAGCAGCATGATCCGGCGCCGCGGTACGACGCGCGGACTGTGGCGATGGAACTGGCGCGACGCACCGGGGCCAGCCTCGTGATGGGCTCCGCCACGCCGGACGCCGAGCGCTGGCTTGCCGCCGAGGAGGGGCGCCTCACCCGCCTCGACCTGCCGCGCCGGATGCGGCCCGCCGTGGACACGGACGGGTACCTCCGGCTGTGGCCCCAGGCAACGCTCCCCGAGGTCGAGGTCGTCGACATGCGCGGTTCCACGCGGCTCTTTTCGCCGCAACTCGTCGAGGCGCTCGGCGAGGTGCTCGACCGCGGGGAACAGGCCGTGCTCTTCCTCAACCGCCGCGGGCTGGCGGCATACCTGCTGTGTCCGAAGGGACACTCGCCGGTGTGCTCGTCATGCGACGTCGCGATGTCGCTGCACGAGGGCGGCCGGCTGATCTGTCACACCTGCGGGCGGTCGCGCGCGGCGCCATCGAAGTGCGGCGAATCGGGCTGCGGCCTCCCGCTGCGCCCAGTGCGCGCCGGGACACAACGTGTGGAGGAGGAGGTGCGCCGGCACTACCCCACCGCCCGCGTGGTGCGCTGGGACCGCGACCGCGCCCGCACGCTCGAGCAGCACGAGGCGGTCCTCCAGGAGTTCGTCCGGCAGGGCGATGTGCTCGTGGGCACCCAAATGGTCGCGAAGGGCCTCGACTTGCCGCTGGTGACGCTCGTGGGCGTCGTGCTCGCGGACTACACGCTGCGCGAGGCGGACTTCCGTTCGCGCGAGCGGACCTACCAGATGCTCGTGCAGGTGGCCGGCCGCGCCGGGCGGGCCGAGCGGGACGGCCGCGTGATCGTCCAGACGCTCCAGCCTGAACATCCGGCGATCCTTGCGGCGGCGCGGTACCAGGGCGACTCGTTCTTCGAGGAGGAACTCGCGTGGCGGCACGAGCACGGCCACCCGCCGTTTCGTCGCCTCGTGCGCCTCGTCTTCTCGCACGCAAACGCGACGTATGCGATCGAGGAGGCTGCGCGGTTCGCGTCGGAACTGCGCACGCTGGCCGCGGGGCGGCCGGGGGTGGAGGTGCTCGGGCCTCTGGTCCCCGGGGTAGCCCGGGTGCGCGGGCGATATCGCTGGTCGGTGCTCGTGCGTAGCCCTGAAGACCCAACCGGACTCCTGCGCGATCTCGACGCGCTGCCCCCCGGTTGGGCGATTGACGTCGATCCGTTCACGCTCGACTGACACGCGGACAGGCCGCACGCCGGCGGGAGAGTTGACGGACAGCAGGGGGGCGCACGCTACAATCCGTCGCGGTCTGGTGGGCCTTGTCTTGGCCCGCGGCCACGGCTGTTGACGGGGAGACGTGGCTGATGACCGTGCGCCCGATCCGCTACCTGGGCGACCCGGTGCTGCGCAAACCGGCGAAGCGCGTGTCGCGTGTCGACGACTCGATCCGGCGCTTGATCGCGGATATGACGGAGTCGATGTACGCCGCGCACGGCGTCGGCATTGCGGCGCCGCAGATCGGCGTCGGCCTGCGCGTCGTCGTGATCGGGATGCCGGACGAGGAGCCGTTCGCGCTGATCAACCCGGAGGTGATCAAGCGCAGCGGTGAGCGCCGCCTGGACGAGGGTTGCCTCTCCGTCCCCGGGTATCGAGGCACGGTGACGCGCTCGCTCGCGGTTGTCGTGAAGGCGCTGGACGAGAACGGCCGCGAGGTGCGCGTGAAGGCCGAAGGCGACATGCTGGCGCAGGCACTCGAACACGAGACCGACCATGTGAACGGGCTGCTCTACGTCGACCGCCTGAACGCGAAGACGGATCTGGTCAAACTGGCGGCGCCGGCGGTGCAGGCGGACGGCCGAGAAGGAGACG
>SCTU01000091.1 GCA_004297315.1 Dehalococcoidia bacterium
GAGGAGCCTGCGGCTGAGGAGCCCGCGGATCAGCCGACGGCGGAGGAACCGATTGCCGTCGACGCTGCGGTCGTCGAGCCTGTTGCGGTGGCGCCTGCGCCCGTCGCGGGGGAGTCCCCCGTTGGGAAGCCAGAGGCGGTCGACGAAGAGCCCGAGCCGGAGTTCGCCAGACCGGCGCAGCCGCTGCGAGAGCCGCAGATCACGGTCCTGCCACCACGGCAGCCCGTGTCGGCGCTGCCAGCGATGATGTCGCGAGAAGTCACGCTCGGCGACGCCGCCAGGGCCCTCCGCGGGGCGCTCCCCGGTGTCTTGACGATGACCGACGGGCGCCAACTCCGGCGGGCGGTCGCGGTGGGCGCCGCCACTTCGGTGGTCGCCGCAGCCTTCGCGATCCGCGCGCGGCGGCGTTAGGGCGAATCCAGCGGGATTCGACGCCCGGCGAGATTTCACAGTTCCGAAATGCTTCAGCAATCTCACCCGCACACTTCCCGACCATGATCCGTTCAGGAACACGAGACGGACATCCATCGTCTCTAGTTCATGGAGAGGAGGCGGACATGCTCTACACCAAGGCCTGCCCGCGCTGCCAGGGTGACATCACTCGCGTGGAAGACGTCGGTGACACGTATTTTTCATGCGTGCAGTGTGGATTCACGTCGTACAAGGCACCGGTCCCGACCGCAGTCGCGGCAATCACCGCGACGCGCCCGGTGCTGACGCCGGTCGACCGTTCGATCGCCAGGAAGCGCAAGATCAGCCGGACGCCGGCGCGTACCGCACGCGCGGCGTAACCGCGCCAGCGGACTGACAGAGGGGCGGGGTCGCGAGGCCCCGCCCCTCAACGTTTCAATTCAGCAACAAACCTTCGAACCACACCTACTCGACGTAACGCCGGAAGACGGCGCTGGCGTTTTGTCCGCCGAGGCCGAACGAGTTGGAGATCACGACATCGATCTTCGCCGGCACGGCGGTGTTCGGCGTGATGTCCAGGTCACACTCGGGGTCGGGGAACTCGTAGTTGATCGTGGGCGGGATGACGCCGTGATGCAGGGCGAGCACGGAGGCGACCGCCTCGATGCCACCCGCGCCTGCCGCGAGATGGCCCGTCATTGACTTGGTGGAGGAGATCTTCACGCGGCGCGCGTCCCGCTCACCGAGAGCGATCTTGATTGCCTGAGTCTCGGTGCGGTCGTTCAGCATCGTGCTCGTGCCGTGTGCGTTGATGTAGTCGATCTGCGACGCCTCGATGCCGGCGTCACGCAGCGCACGCGTGATCGCGAGCGCCTGGCCTTCCGGGTCCGGCGCGGTGTCGTCCGTGGCGTCGAACGACCAACCGACGCCGGCGAGTTCGCCGTAGACGCGCGCGCCGCGTGCCAGCGCGGCCTCTTCGGACTCGATGAGCAGGACGCCGGAGCCTTCGCCGAGGATGAAGCCGTCGCGCTGGAGGTCGAACGGACGGCAAGCATGGTCGGGGTCGTCGTTGTTCTTCGAGAGCGCGCCCATCCGCCCCATTGAGGAGAGCGACAGTGGGGTGATCATCGCCTCGGCGCCGCCGACGAGCACGGCACGCGCGTGGCCGAGCCGGATCAGGGAGAGCGCGTGGCCGAGGGCGTCCGTGCCGGAGGCGCAGGCGGTGTTGATGGTGGTGTTCGGGCCGCGCACGCCCAACTGCCGCGCGAGCCGCGCGGCGCCCATGTGCTGGCCCATGCGCGTGATGATGAACGGGTCGACGGCGCGCGAGCCGCGCTCCACGTAGGCCATCCACTCCGGGCCCATGTTGAAGACGTCGCCGGAGGTCGCCATCACGACGCCGATATCGTCGCGGTTGGCCTCGGTCACCTCCAGGCCGCCATCACGGATTGCCTGGACGCCAGCCGCGTGCGCGAACTGGGCGAAACGTCCGGTGCGACGGGCGACCTTCCGCTCGAGGTACGGCTCGATGTCGAAACCCTTGACCTCGCCGGCGATCTGGACGAGGTCGGAGGAGGCGTCCCACTGGGACACGCGTCCGATGCCGTTGCGGCCGGTGCGCAGTCCTTCCCAGTACTCCTCCAGGTCGTTGCCGATCGGAGTGACCGCACCCATCCCCGTGATGAGGGCGCGGTGAAGCGTGCGCGTGGCTGCCATCGATGCCTCCCGAAGTCGCCTGGGATGTCCCCAATCCTACCCGCGCTCGTGTTTCGGGGCGACGGCCGCCTGCGCGTTCCGTCCTCGCTGGCGGAGGCGTGGCAGAATACCGGTCGCCAGCCCGTGCGGAGGAAGAGTCAGCCATGCCACTGCCGCTGGAGGGATATCGGATCCTTGACCTGTCGGTCTGGCAGCAGGGCACGTACGCGACGGCGATGCTCGCGGACATGGGCGCGGACGTCATCAAGATCGAGTCCTACGCCAATCCGGACCCGGGCCGCGGGCTGATCCAGGGCGGCCCCCGCAACGCCTACTTCAACACTCTGAACCGAGGCAAGCGCTCCATCCTGCTGGACATGAAGAACCCGGCGGGCATGGAGGTGTTCTGGCGCCTCGTGCAGACGGCCGACGTGTTTCACAACAACATGCGCGGCGGCGTGATGGAGCGGCTCGGCGTCACGTTCGAGACGATTCAGCAGCACAACCCGCGCTGCCTGTATTCGAGTGCCACCGGCTGGGGCCACCTCGGGCCCGACGCGCGTACCGGCGCGATGGACCTGCTGGCCCAGGCGCGCGGCGGCTTCATGTCCGTCACCGGTGAGGGTGAGGCTGGCCCGCCGACGCCCGGCGGTTTTCCGCAGGCCGACCACGTCGGCGCGCTCATCTCGGGGTACGCGATCGTCCTCGCGCTGCTCCACCGGGAGCGGACGGGCGAGGTTCAGGAAGTGAACACCTCGCTGTATGGGTCGCAGATGACGATCCAGTCGTACAACATCACTGCGGCCATGTGGAGTGGCCAACTGCCCGGCCGGCGCCGTCATGACCAGCGGCCGCCGACGTGGAACCATTTCCAGGCCGGCGACGGCAAGTGGTTCATGGTCGGCTTTTTGCCGGCAGACAAGTGGTGGCCGCAGTTCTGCGACGTGCTCGGCTCGGAGGAGTTGAAGCACGACCCCTACCGCACCGCCGCCCAGCGCCTCGAACGGCTGGCCGAGGTGACGGCCAAGATGGACGCCATCTTCCAGATGAAGACGCGAGACGAGTGGGTCACGCTCTTCCACGCGCAGGACCTGCTCGTGCAGCCGGTGATGGACTACCTCGAGATCGGCAAGGACCCGCAGGCGTGGGCGAACGGCTACCTGGTGGAGGTGCCGGACGAGGTCGGGAAGCCGTGGCCGATGGTCGGCTCACCGGTACACCTGTCGAAGACGCCGGCGCGGATCGCAAAGCAGGCGCCCGAGTTCGGCCAGCACACCGAGGAGGTGCTGCTGGAGTCCGGCTTCACGTGGGACGAGGTCGAGGCGTACCGCGCGCGGGGCGCCTTCGGCGAGCTGGGGTAGCGGGGGTCGCGCGTGACAGAAAAAAGCCCGGCCGTTCGGCCGGGCTTCTTCGTTGTCAGCGGGGCCGTCGAGGGCTAGAGGCCGCCGAGGCTCTGCAGGAACTCGCGGATGTTGAGGGCGAGCGCGGCGGGCTGGTCCGTGGGCACCGGGTGGCCGGCGTCCTCGATCAGTGAGACGCGCGAGCCGGCGATGCGGCGGTGGAGGCGCTGGATCGCCTCCGGCGTCAGCATGTCGGTCTCCGAGCCGCGCACGATCATCGTCGGGCACTGGATGCGGTCGGCGGAGTCCCAGAGGTCAGCGAGACGGCGCTGGCCGGGGTCCGGCTCCGGCGGACGCACGGTCGCGTCCCGGAACACCGGGTCGAAGTCCCAGACGAAGACGCCCTCCTCGTTCACGGTGAAGGAGGCGCGCACGCGGCGTTCCAGCTGCTCCGTGTTCGCGTACGGGAAGTATTCGCGGAACGCGATCACTGCCTCGTCGAGGCTGGTGAAGGTGTCTCCCACGGCCAGCAGGCGGCGCAACTGCTCGACGCCGGAGCGCAGCACCTCGGGCGCGGACTCAATGACGATCAGGGCGGTGACGGTCTCAGGGTGTTCGGCGGCGTAGCAGATTGCGTTCGCGCCGCCCATCGCGTGCCCGACGAGCGTGACCGAGCGCAGGTTGAGCGCCTCGATCAGGGACGCGAGGTCCTCGACCTGGGTGGCGCGTGTGTAGTCGCGGTCGGCTGCGCGCTGGGACGAGCCGTAGCCGCGCTGGTCGACGGCGATCACCCGGTACTCGCGCGCCAGGTCGGAGGCCACGTCCGCCCACGCCTCCGAGGTCTCGGCGTAGCCGTGCAGCAACAAGAGGGCGTGGCGGCTGCGCGGATCACCCCACTCGCGGACATGGAAACGGATGCTGTTCGCTTCGATCATCTCGTCACGCGGACGCGTGCTGGTCGCCATTGGGTCCTCCGATGCGAAGCGCCGTCGCGGCGCGTGGGTGCGGTACGGCGCGAGCCGGTCATGCAGGCTGCGACGGACGTCTGGAATGTCGAATGTACGGCGAGGGGCTTTTAGGGCGTCGAAAATATCACAAAACGAATCAGTCCGAATCTGCGACGGCCTGGAGGGCGGCCCTACAGCGCCGCGGTGATGTCGTTGGCGACAGGGAGGCCGTCCTGGAGCGCAAGCCAGTTCTTGCCGCGGTCGTGCGAGGCCCAGAGTTGCGTGCCGGCGGCAACGAAGGAGAGGTCGTCCCAGTCGTACGGCCGGACGACGCACGGGGCGCGGTCCCACTCATCGTCGGCGTCGAGCATGATGCGCTGCCACGTGACACCGCCGTTGGCGGAGCGGAAGAGTGCGCCCTCCGTGCCCGCGCGGCGCGCAGCGGAGTAGACCAGCGTGTCGGGTGTGCCCGGCAGCACGGCCAGCGTCCCGCCCCACGAGCGGTCGAGGCCGCCGATGCTCTGCACCCACGTGTAGCCCTCGTCCTCGCTGCGGTAGATGCCGCTGGGCGAGGTGGCGTACAGGCGGTCGCGGCGCTCCGGATGGACCCAGAGACGGTGCACCTTTGGGTCGAGGCCATCGGTGCGGCGGAGCCACGATGTGCCGCCGTCACGCGTGTGCCAGCACCCGCCGCCGACAACCGCGATCACGATGCCGTCCAGCACCTCGCCCACGGCGGCAACGTATGGCGCCACGCCGGGCGGCGGGGCGAAGCGGTTGAGCTTGATGAGGTTCTGGACGCCATCGACCGTGGCCCACTTGGCGCCCTTGTCCTTCGACACGTGCAGGCGACCGTCCACGCTACCGATGAAGAGCTCGCCGGAGCTGGTGACGGAGACCGAGCGCGCGTCACCCTCCCAGCCGAGTTCCCAGTGCTTGCCGCCGAAGACCCAGACGCCCTCGCCGGGCGCGGCGGCGAGGCCCAGGCCGTCGCGGAAGTCCACACGTTCGAAGCGCTTGCCAGCCACGGCGACGACGGGCTCGCGGCCCGGTTCGACCTGCAGCAGGCCCTCGTCCGTGGCGAGGACGACGCCCAGCGGGTCGTACTTGCGGCGACTGATCATCGGGAGCCCTCTCCAGGCGAAGCGGTCTGGCCGCGGATCGCCGCCACCAGAGCGGGCAGCGCCTCTCCCGAGGCGGCCCGCACGACGATGTCCGCGAGCGGCGTCAGCGGCGTCTCTTCCGGGTTCACCTCGATCAGGGGGACGCCCCGGCGGACGGCCTCGATCGGATATGCGGCGGCGGGATAGACGACGGCGGACGTGCCCACGGTCATGAAGCAGTCCGCTTGCGCAGTCTCCGCCTCGCAGCGCGCGAGCGCGAGCGGGGGGATGGGTTCGCCGAACATGACGGTGTCGCCCTTCACGACGCCCCCGCAGCCCGGCGCCGCGCAGCGCGGCGGGAGGTCGGCCTCGTCGACGGGAAACTCCTCGCGCGGCCAGCGTGTGCCACAACGCACGCAGCGCATCCAGAGGCGGTTGCCGTGGATCTCCGTCAGGGAGCGCTGCCCCGCGCGGCGGTGGAGGTCGTCGATGTTCTGGGCGATGACGTGGGCGACCCGGCCCATGTCCTCGAGTTCGGCCAGCGCACGATGGCCGGCGTTCGGCTGTGCGCCATCGATGGCGCTGCCGAAGGCGTTCCCGGCGCGGGCGTCGGCCAGCCGGCGCTCCCACCAGCGCTTCGGGTCGGCGGCGAAGGTCTGGTACTGGTTGAGCGGCGGCTCGCCCTGGATGGTCCAGAGGCCGCCCTCACCGCGGAAGGTGGGGATGCCGGACTCCTTCGACATCCCGGCGCCTGCGAGCACGACGGTGTGGTTGCTGTGGAGCAACAGTCCCGCCGCGAGTCGAATGGCTGCCTGCGTCGCGTCGTCCAGCACCGCGCGATCCTAACCGGGCGGGCCACCAGGGGGCAGGCGCTGTGCGGCGAGGAGGCGGTATCCTCGACGGGTGGCGTCCCTTCGATCCTTCGTAGACCTCTCGTCCGCCTCGCAGGCGCGCCGTGACTGGCTGCGCCGAGGGCTTGCCTCGCTCATCCTCGGCGCCGCGGTCGTCGCCCTGATCGCGCAGGAGCGTGGTGCGACTGACAAGGCCACTCAGCATTTGGGGATCCTGGGCGGCGTCGCCAGCCCGAGCGCGGGGCAGGCCGCACCCGACTTCCTGCTGGAGGAGCATGGCACGGGTCGCCTGGTCCGGCTGTCCGACTACCGGGGCAAGACCGTCGTGCTGAACTTCTGGGCGACCTGGTGCCCGCCGTGCATCGCGGAGATGCCCGAACTGGAGGCGCTGCACGTCTCGCACGCCGCGGCGGGCGACCTCGTCGTCCTCGCCGTCAACGTCGAAGAGCCGCCCGCTGCAGTCAGCGAGTTCCGGGCGCAGCGCCCGCTCACGCTGGTGGTGCTGGGCGACCGTTCGGGCGAGGTGCGGCGGCACTACGGCCTGCCGGGCTTGCCGGGCACCTTCTTCATCGACCGTGACGGCGTCGTCCGTTCGAAAGCACTGGGGCCCGTGACGGGGCAGCCACTCAAGGACGGGCTCGCCTCCGTCGGCGGCGGCTAGGGTGGAACTCGGGTTCGCGTTCCTCTGCGACGCGGCGCAGGACTCCGGCGGCAAGTTACACGCGCTCGGGATCGGCGTGGACGTGCTGCGCGCCGCCTCGATGCCCGCGGTCCACGCGCGCCTCTCGCTTGTCGTCCGCCTCACCTACGGCCGCGCGGACGAGGGTGAGCACGACTTCTCGATCGCCGTCCTCGACGCGGACGGAAAGGAGGTCGTCGCGCCGGTCGGCGGCCAGATGACGCTCCGCCTGGGAGGCGACGACATGAGCGGCAGTGCGAACCTGGTGGTGGACTTGCAGAACACGCGGTTCACGACCTACGGCCCGCACGAGGTCTCGGTCAGCCTCGACGGCCGGCCGATCGTCACGCTGCCGCTGGCCGTCCGGCGCCTGTGAGGACGCCGTGAGCGCCCGCAGCGCCGAGGTGGTGGCGGAGACGCTGCACACCGCGCGCCTCGACCTCGTCCCGTACGACCTCGACTTCTGCCGCGCGATCGTGGCCGGCGACCGCGCCATCGCCGCCGAGTGGATGGGCGCCGACCTGGGGGCCTGGCCCGGCGGCGGGGAGCTGGAGTTCGGCTTCCCGAGCAACCTGCGCGCGCTCCGCGAGGATTCGAGCGCGCTCGGCTGGCACGGACGGGCACTGGTCGTGCGGATGCACCGCGCGGTTGCCGGGAGCGTGAACCTGAAGGGGCGCCCTCACGAAGGGCGGGTCGAGATCGGGTGGGAGCTGGAGCGGATCTACCGCCGCCAGGGGTACGCCCGCGAGGGGGCGCGCGCCGTCGTCGCCTATGCGTTCGGCCATCGCGACGTGCGCGAAGTGGTCGCGGAGATCGACCCGGCGAACGCGCCCTCGATCGCAGTGGCAGAGTCGATCGGGATGCGGCGCACCCTCGAGGCGAGCACGCAGCATCCGGGCTCGATCCTCTGGGCGATTTCCCGCGCGAAGTTCGACGCGCTCGTTGCGGAGCGCGGCTAGTCAACGACCCCGTGGTGCCGCAATGCCGCAAGTAACTGCGCCGCGGTGTCGCCTACTGGATCAATCTGTTCTGCGCGCCAGCCGAGGCTGCGAGCAGCCTCGACGTTCTCCTTGACGTCATCGAAGTAGAGGAGCCGCGCTCCGCTGTGCCCGCTGGCCTCCTCGAACGCGCGATAGATCGAGGCGTCGGGTTTGAGGACGCCCGCGAGGTGGCTCGCGACGCGGTGCTGCAGCCGCCGCACTGTTGGATAGCGGCCGGCGGCGTCAAGCAGATCGGCCCAGTGCGGCGCGCTCGTGTTGGACAGCGCTCCGGTCGCGATGCCCCTGCCCTCGATCGCTTCGACCACTGCGTCGACGCCCGGATACTCCGCCCAGTGCCATGCGAGATGGATGCGCTCCACCTCGTCAGGCGTGTAGACGCCGCGCGAGGCGCCGGCGACGCCGGTGTAGTAGCCGGCCGCCGTGAGCCGTCCGACGGACAGTGCGTCGAGGAGTTGGGCGCGCCGCGTGAGGAAGGCGTGGTCCTCCGTGATGGGGTGCGGCGGAAGCCCGGCACGCGCGTGTGCGTCGCCCCATGAGTGGACGATCTGCACCAATACGCCGCCGAGGTCGAAGACAACGATGCCGATCGGTCCTTTCAAACGGCGGGCTCCCTGTGTTTTCACGCAACCTCGAAGCCGTCCGGGCCCGCCTGCGGGAGGGCGTCCCCGACCGTCGCGGAGGACGGTGTCCGGGCCGCCTTCAGGGGATGTACCATGCCGCACCGGACGGACCCCCAGACGGCCAGTACGCACGGATACCGAATCTCGGACGGGGTGCAGAGACATGGCAGAGATCGACGGCGCCACGATTATCGCTCGGTCGCTGAAGACGCAGGGCGTCGACGCGATGTTCGGCGTGGTGGGCATCCCGGTGACCACGATCGCGATGGCGGCCCAGAAGGCCGGCATCAAGTACGTCGGGATGCGGCACGAGATGCCGGCGACGTACGCGGCGCAGGCGGTGTCCTACCTCGGCGGGCGCATCGGGGCGGCGCTGGCCGTGTCCGGGCCGGGCGTGCTGAACGCCGTCGCGGCGTTCGCGAACGCGTGGTCGAACCGCTGGCCCGTGATCCTCCTCGGCGGCTCGTACGAGCGCACCGGGCACATGATGGGGTTCTTCCAGGAGGCGGACCAGTTGTCGGCGCTTCGCCCGTACGCGAAGTTCGCCGAGCGCGTTGAGACGATCGAGCGCATCCCGATCTACGTTGCGGAGGCCGTGAAGAAGGCGATCCACGGCGTCCCCGGCCCGGTCTACATCGACCTGCCCGGCGACATCATCGCGAGCCGCGTGGACGAGGACAAAGTGCAATGGGCGCCGCGCGTGCCGGACCCCCGCCGCACGCTCTCCGATCCAGCAGACGTCGAGGCGGCGATCGCCGCGCTGAAGACGGCCGAGCAGCCGCTGATCATCATCGGCAAGGGTGTTGCGGCCTCGCGCGGCGAGGCGGAGATCCGGGCGTTCGTCGAGAAGACCGGCATCCCGTACCTGGCGATGCCGATGGCGAAGGGGCTGTTGCCGGACGACCACGACCAGGCGGCGGCGGCGGCGCGCTCGTTTGTGCTGCAGAACGCCGACCTCGTCTTCCTCGTCGGCGCGCGCCTGAACTGGATGCTCCACTTCGGCCTGCCGCCGCGCTTCCGTAAGGACGTGCGCGTCGTGCAACTCGACTTCAACCCCGAGGAGGTCGGCGTGAACGTGCCGACCGAGGTGATGATGGTCGGCGACGCGAAGAAGACGCTCGGGCAGCTGCTCGACGTCCTCGACCGCGACCACTGGCAGTTCCCGCAGGACAGCGAGTGGCTGCAGGCCGTCCGTTCTGAGGCGCGCTCGAACTCCGAGCTCGTCGAGGGGATGAAGCAGGAGGAGACCGACCCGATCGGTTACTACCGCGCGCTGCACGCGCTCAACCAGAATCTGCCCGCGGACGCGATCTTCGTCTCCGAGGGCGCGAGCACGATGGACATTAGCCGCACGGTGATCGACCAACTGATCCCGCGCTCTCGCCTGGACGCCGGCTCGTTCGGCTCGATGGGCCTCGGCCACGGGTTTGCGATCGCCGCGGCGGTGCAGAATCCCGGCAAGCGGGTGATCTGCCTGCAGGGCGACGGCGCCTTCGGCTTCGCGGGGACCGAATGCGAGGTCGCGGTGCGGTACAACCTGCCGATCACGTGGATCGTCTTTAACAACGGCGGCATCGGCGGCCACAAGGCGGAGTTGTTCGAGCGCGACGACAAGCCGGTCGGTGGCATGAGCCTCGGCGCTCGCTACGACATCATGATGCAGGGCCTCGGCGGGGTCGGCTACAACGCGAAGTCGTACGACGACTTGCAGGACGCGATGAAGCAGGCACTCGCGCTGCAGGGGCCCTCGCTGATCAACGTGCCGTTGGACCCGGACGCGAAGAAGAAGCCGCAGAAGTTCGGCTGGCTGACGACGACGCGCGCGTAGCGCCCGGAGGCATCGATGGACTGGGACGACAGCGCGCCCGAAGCGGAGTTTCGGGCGCAGGTCCGCGCGTTTATCGCGGAGCACGGCGCGAAGCAGCGCCTCGGCGGCGAGGGCGAGGAGACGGCCGGCTCAAACGCCCGTGACGTGCGCGAGCGGACCAAGCCGTGGCGGGACGCCCTCGTGGCGAACGGGTGGATCGCGCCCGCCTGGCCGAAGTCGTACGGCGGGGCGGGTCTTTCACCCAAAGAGCAGTTCATCCTCAACGAGGAACTGGCGGAGAACGGCCTCTCCAACGTCGGCGGGTTCGGCGTAATGATGCTCGGCCCGACGCTGATGATCCACGGCGACGACGAGCAGAAGGCGGAGCACCTCGGCAAGATCCTGCGCGGCGAGGTCGTGTGGGCGCAGGGCTGGTCGGAGCCGAGCGCAGGCTCCGACCTCGCGGCGTTGCAGACGCGGGCGGTGCGCGACGGCGACGAGTACGTCGTGAACGGGCAGAAGATCTGGACGAGCGGGGCGCAGCACGCCGACTGGATCTACATGCTCGCCCGCACCGACCCCGACGCGCCGAAGCATCGAGGTATCTCGCTGCTGATGTTCTCGATGCGGACGCCGGGCGTCGACGTGCGCCCGCTGATCAACATGGCGGACCAGCATGGCTTCAACGAGGTCTTCTTCGAGGACGTGCGCGTGCCGGTGAAGAACCGCGTTGGCGAGGAGAACCGCGGCTGGTACGTCGGCATGACGCTGACGGACTACGAGCGCAGCGGCATCGGCTCTGCGGTCGGCATCCAACGCCGCCTCCGGCAGCTGCTCGAGGCCTCGCGCCGTGACCCGCAGGCGAGGGCGGCGGAGGGGACGCGCTCGAAGTCATGGCGGCTGTATTTCGCCGACCGCTGGATCGAGGCGGAGATCGCGCGGCTGTTCTCGTACCTCAACATCACGATCCAGGCGCGCAACCTCGTCCCCAACTACGAGGCCTCGATGTCGAAGCTGTACACGACGGAACTCGGCCAACGGATCGCGCACACGGCGCTGAAGATGTACGGCCTGCAGGGGATGGCCT